>JACRCS010000327.1 GCA_016218905.1 Deltaproteobacteria bacterium | reverse complement strand
GTTCGGGACCGACTGATCGAACGCCACGGAGACGTCGGCCTGGGTGGCGGTCGCCGGGATCCCTGCGACGGGCGCTCCGCCCCCGCCGCTCCCGCCTCCGCCTCCGCCGCAGCCCGACAATGCCGCACCGACACAGACCAACAAGCTGATTACCGATATCGCTTTCATCGCAGTCCTCCGCTCAGTGCATCCGTTAGAAGTCGATCAGGCCCACGGCCTTTTTAAGGATCATGAGGGCGTCGGACGTATCGATCCTCCCGTCCGGTGTGCCCGGCGGCGCCACGTCTCCGTGGAGCAGGTTGTCGGCGGTCGGCGTGATCTGTCCGGTCGCCATGCGCATCGCCTTCAACGCGTCGGAGAGGCGCGTCTCCCCGGTTCCGTCGAAGCAGCCGTCGGAGAAGGAGACGACGACGGTCGCCGTGCGGGTCGCGGAGTTTCCCGCCGGATCGGAAGCCGTGACCGTGATCTCGTTCACTCCGGGCTCCAGCGTGACCGTGCTCTGCCAGGAGGTGGCCGACGGGCTGATCGCCGCCGAGGGAGCCCCGTCGTTTACCTGCACCTGGACCGTCGCTCCGGCGTCGACCGTGCCGCCGAGCTGCAGGGTCGTCCCACCCGTCAGGGCGGGCGTCGGGTCGAGCGTGAGGCCCACGGCGGGCGCGACGCTTCCGTCGCCGCCCTTCGCGGGGAGCCGCGTCAGCACCTCCGGCTCGCCCTCCGGGATGAAGAGCTCGGGATGGTCGAAGGGGGCCGACTCGGCGACGACCCGCAGGTCCGTGAAGGACTTCATCAGTGCGACGATCGCCGCCGCCTTCTCCGGGGCGTTCTGCAGGACGGGCAGCTCCAGCATTCCGGGGTCGAGGTGCTGCACGTTCACCTCGGGGAAGTCGCCTCCCCGCGTATAGAAGGCGACCACGTCCTCCAACGACAGGATGCCTCCATTGTGGAAGAAGGGACCGGTGAGCTCGACGTTGCGCAGCCCCGGCACCTTGAAAGCGCCGTCGTTGGCGATCGGGAAGTTCACGGGGAACTCGGGCGCGAGCAAGGGGGTCTCGAAGGGAAGCTTGTCCGCCGCCTGCAGCTCCGCCAGCGCGCAGAACGACAACGGCAGGGGCTCTGACGTCAACGGGTTGGTGAAGGGGGAGTCTCCTCCGCGACCGAGGTCTTCGGTCAGGGGGCGGGAGGCGGTGTTGTTATAGCCGTTGTCGTAGATGGCCTGCTTTCCGCTCCCGGTCGCCATCCCCTCGATGAGCCCGTTCCGGGAGTTTGTGATGAAGCGCGCCGCGGTTGCGGAGGCGTTGGTGAGCTCGGTTCCGCCGTGACAGGCCTCGCAGCCGGCGGTTTCGAAGAAGAGGGTGAAGCCGTCCTGCTGCTCTGGCGTCAGGGCAGTCTCCTCACCGCCCAGGAAGCGGTCGAAGGGTGTCTGGTCGGAGACCAGGGTCGCCTCATAGAGCTGGACCGCGAGACCCCAGAAGAGAGAGAAGTTCGCCTCCATCTGGGACAGACCTTCGGGCGTGACCTGGGCGGTGTTGTTCCACAGGTTGTCGACGAAGGCCTCCTGGATCATCTGCGCATAGTTCTTCGTAAGCCCGGGCGTGGCCGACAACGTGCCGTTCGCTCGCCACGTCGCGTTGGAGAGGGGGCCGAGCACGCTGTCGTCCGGGTGCACCACCTGCTTGCCGAGAGGGGTGAGGCTCAGCAGCTTGCGCGCGATATCCGGAAACGTCCGGCCCCGGTACGACATCTCGACGTCGCTGAGCGGCGGGCCCACGGCCTGGGAGGCGAGGCTCGCGAATTCGATGGCGACCTTCTCCTTCACCAGCGTTCCGGCCCGGTTGAACCAGATCCCGGCCGACTCGTCGAGCGGGCCGAAGGGGCTGACCCCGTTGAAGATGAAGTGGGCGCGGCCGTCCCAGAAGTTGTTGAAGTTGAAGATGGCGTTGATGTTCGTCGGAGTGTTCCGGCCGGTCACCTGCCTCAGGTTGGTCCCGTTCAGCTGAAAGACGGGGTCGGCCAGCGGTGTAGAGCTCTCGACCGCGGAGCCGAGGACGACGCCGGCGAACTGGGCGAGGCGCACCCCCTGCGATCCGACGATGTCGTTGGAGTCTCGCAGCACCGTGGAGGCCTGGAAATCCGGGTTCTCGCGCTGGTGGAACGGGAAGTCGCCGGGCTGCAGGGTCTGGTTCAGGCCTTGCACCTGAAAGCTCCCGTCCGGCCCGGGGTGCAGGCTGTTCTTCATCCGCTTGTCCACCCCGGCGGAGAAGTGACAGGTCGCGCACGCCTGGATCCCGTCGCTACCCACCTGCATGTCCCAAAAGAAGGCCTTTCCGAGACGGATCGCCGCGGGCTTGCTCTTGACGAACTGGAAGAGGTTCGGCGGCTCCGGCACCGGGATCTGGTTGAGGGAAACGAAGGTCGGCGGCGGGATCACCTGCCCGCGGGCCGCTTGGCCCGGGGGGAAGAGTCCGGAGGCGAAGAGCGCCACGGCGGTGGTTACTCGGAGGGTCACCTTTCGCTTCATCGTCGCACCTACCTTCTCTGGGGGCCGGCCGTCGTTGGACGCCGGCAGGGCGTCTTCACGCTCGAGCGAGCCGTCCGGCGCCGGGGGAAGCGGTCATCGCCGGTCCGGAGCCGTCTCATCACGAGGTGCTCCGATTATAGAAGGCTTAAAAGGTTCGCATCATGGGCAGGCCCCCCCGTTCTCGACTCAGGGGGTCTTGTATTTCTGCGTACGGGGAGTGTGCCGGGATAGGGGGCGGTGGTAGGGAAACTCCTACGTCCTGTCAGGCCCTTGCCGACGCCCGTTCGGGAATCCTGCGTGGCGATGTGTCATCCCGGGGAGATAACGTGCCGGTGGAGGAACAAAGGTCCGGCGCGCCGGCAGGCTCGGGCAGGCAGGGTTCGCCGGGGCTCCGGCGCGATCCGCGGGGGATTGGGTGGGGCAGGAGCCCCGAAGGGAGGCCTTGATCGGGAAAGAGGTACGGGACGCTTCCTCGTCCCGTACCTCTCGGGGTACGACTACGCCTTTTGGGCGGGTTCCTGTTCCCGTTTCTCCTTCAGCGCCCTCCAGACCTTCTCGTAGGTCAACGGCAGGCTGTTGATCCGGACGCCCATGGCGTCGTAGATCGCGTTGGCGAAGCAGCCCATGGTCGGGTTGGTGGAGCCTTCGCCGACCTCCTTGACGCCCCACGGGCCGGCGGGCTCGTGGCTGTCGATCAGGGCCGAGTGGACCCGCGGCATGTCCACGGCCGTCGGCAGGCGGTACTCCGCGAGGTTCGCGTTCAGGATCTTGCCCTTGTTGTCGAAGAGCACCTGCTCCCAGATCGACTCGCCCAGCCCCATGAACAGGGCGCCGTGAACCTGGGCGTGGAGGAGCCCCGGGTTGATCACCATCCCGCAGTCGTGGACGTCCCAGACATCCGTCACCTTGATCTTCCCGGTGTCCTGATCGATGTCGACCTGGCTCACCTGGGCGCAGAAGCTGTAGGCGGGCGAGGTTCCCACCGCCGCTCCCTTGAACGTGCCGCCGAGCTTGGGAGGCGCGTAGGAGCCCGTTCCAACCAGCGGCCCCTTCCGGACGAAGAACTCCCGGGCGGCTTCCTTGAAGGGCATCGAGACCGAGGGGTCGGACTTGGAGAAGACCGTCGCGTACTCGACGTCCAGGTCTTCCACGGGGCGGTTGAGCATCTCGGCGGCCATGCCGAGGAGCTGCTCCTTCACCTCCTCACCGGCCTGCTTCACCGCGTGCCCGGACATGAGGGTCTGGCGGCTGGCGTAGGCGCCGAAGTCGTGGGGGGTCGTCTCGGTGTCGGAGGCGACGATCTTCATCTGCTCGTAGACGAAACCCATGGCCTCGGCGGCCATCTGGCAGAGGACCGTGTCCGAGCCCTGCCCGATGTCCACGGCGCCCGTGTAGAGGGTCGCCGCGGTGCCGTCTTCGTGGACCTTGATCATGGCCGAGGCGTGGGGGAGGTTCGTACGGTAGATCGGATACCCCGCGCCGGAGACGAAGCTGCCCGTCGCGATGCCGATTCCCTGGCCCTTCGGGAGCTTCCCCTTCTTCTCCGTCCATCCCGAGAACTCGCGCGCCGTTTCGAGGCACTCCTTCATGTGGCAGGAGTTGACGGCGAAGTCGTTGGGGGTGACGGTGTTCGGGCGCCGGGCGTTGCGAATGCGGATGTCGACGGGGTCGATGCCCATCGCCTTCGCGATCTCGTCCAGATGGCACTCGAACGCGTACTTCGGCTGGGGAGCGCCGTGGCCCCGCTGCGCGCCGCAGGCCGGCAGGTTCGTGTACACGCGGTACATGTCGAACTTGTAGTTGTCGAACTCGTAGGTGAGCGGCAGGAGCGCGCCCGCGTAGTAGGCGCTGGCGATTCCCAGGCTCGTGTAGGCGCCGCCGTCCATGACGAAGTTCGCGTGACAGCCGAGGATCTTCCCGTCCTTGTCGACGGCGCTCGTGAGCTCCATGTACTGGGCGTGGCGCCCGCGGTTGTGGGCGAACATCTCGTGGCGGTCGTAGAACATCCGCACCGGGCGCCCGGTGCGCCGCGCGAGGACCGCGCCGGTGAACTCGAGGCCGGTGGGCTCGAGCTTGCCGCCGAAACCGCCCCCCACGAAGGTCTTGAGGACCCGCACGTCGCCCATGTCCATCCCGAAGGCCCGGGCGATGTAGTATTGGAAGTAGTGGGGCGACTGGGTGGAGGAGTAGACCGTGAGCTTGTTGCCTTCCCACATGGAGATGGCGGAGTGCGGCTCGATGGGGGTCTGGTAGGTGCGCTGGCCCAGGAAGCGGTCGGTCCGCGTGTAGTAGGCGTCTTTGAACGCCTGCTCCAGGTTGCCGAATTCCTGGTGGATCTCGGTGTTGATGTTGTTCTTGTACTCCTCGTGGACCAGCGGCTGGCCGTCGTCCATGGCGGTACGGAAGTCCAGGACCGCCGGGAGCACTTCGTACTCGACCTTGATCAGCTTCAGCGCCTTGTAGCACGTCTCTTCGTCGATGCAGGCGACCGCCGCCACCTTGTCGCCGACAAACCGGACCTTCTCGATGCAGAAGATGTTCTCGTCCCACCGGGCCGGGCTGATCCCGTACTTCACGTCCGGCACGTCCTTGTGGGTGATGACTGCCTTCACCCCGGGGAGCTTCTCCGCCTCGGACGTGTCGATGGAGAGGATCCGTGCGTGGGCATGGGGGCTGGTGAGGATCTTTCCGTGCAGCATGTTCGGGAAGTCCAGGTCGCCGGTGTACTTCGCCGCGCCCGTGACCTTCGCCCGCCCGTCGATCTTGCGAACGGTCTTCCCGATGACCGAGTAGTTCTTCTTGTCGTGGCCCATTCCCTCAGCCCCTTTCCTAGTGATCCGCTTCGATGCCGGCGGCAGCGTGGATCGCCTTGACGATGTTGACGTAACCCGTGCAGCGGCAGAGATTGCCGGCGATTGCCTCGCGGATCTCCGGCTCGGTCGGCTTCGGGTTCTTCGCCAGCAGGGCCTTGGCCGAGAGGACCATCCCCGGCGTGCAGTAACCGCACTGGATCGCGGAGTGATCGAGGAAGGCCTCCTGGATCTTGTCGAGCTCCCCGTGCTGGGCGACCCCCTCGATGGTCGTGATCTCGTGGCCGTCGGCTTCGACGGCGAGCGTGATGCAGGAGTTCACGGGCTGGCCGTCGAGGAGTACGGTGCAGGAGCCGCAATCTCCCAGCTCGCAGCCCTTCTTCGTGCCGGTCAGGTGCAGTTCGTCCCGCAGGACGTTCGTGAGCATCGTGTTCGCCTTGACGAAGAACGTGTAGTCGTCTCCGTTCACGGTCAGCCGGATCAGGTAGTGCTTGACTGCGCTCTTCTCCACCCTCGTCGTCATGGTCTCTTCTCGCTGATGAAGGGTTCGACCCCGGCCGCCCGACCGAGCGCCCGAGGTTCTCGACCGCGCCGCAACGCCGTCTAGCAGTGTCCCTGGGTAATGGAGGCCTTCAGGGAGCGGGTCGTGAAGACCCGGACCATGTCGCGCCGGTACTCCGCGGAACCGCGGATGTCGGAGATCGGAGAGCACTCCTGGGAGGCGATGACCCCGGCCTGCTCCAGGAGCTCGTCGGTGTACTCCTTGCCCTTGAGGGACTCTTCGGTCTTTTTGGCGCGCAGCGGCACCGGGGCAACCGCGCCGAGGGTGACGCGGGCCTCCTCGATGACCGAGCCCTTCATCGTCACGGCGGTGGCGACGCCCACCACGGCGAGCGCCCCGGAATCGCGCAGGCCGAACTTCATGTAGTTCGAACCCGTCGTGGGCTGGTCCGGGATGAAGACGTGGGTGACGATCTCGTCCTGGGCGAGGACGCTCTTCCCCGGGCCGGTGAAGAAGTCTTCGAGGGGCAGGGTGCGCTCGCCCTCGGGGCCCGCGAGGGTGATCGTCGCCCGCAGGGCGATGAGGATGGGCGGAACGTCGGCGGAAGGAACGGCGTTGACGATGTTTCCGCCGATCGTCCCCTTGATCCGGATCTGGTTGGAGGCCATCTGGTGGGCGGCCTCGGACACCGACAGGTACTTCTCGTTGAGGACCTTGGAGTTCATCAGGTCGTTGTGCGTCGAACGCGCGCCGATGAAGACGCCCTTCCCTTCCACGTAGCGGATCCCCCGGAGCTCCGAGAGGTGCTTGAGCGAGACGAGCACCTCGGGCGCGAGCAGGCCGTGCTTCATCTTGACCAGCAGGTCGGTCCCGCCGCACAGCACCTTTGCTCGGGCGCCGAGCTGGTTCAGAAGGGCGCAGGTTTCCTGAACGGTGTGCGGCGCGAGGTACTCGAAATCGGGGACGTACATGGTTTGGCCTCCGTCGGTTGGGCGCGGGACGCAACGTGTATTTCGGAAGCGAACGCGGCCGGGCAGGCGCCTCGGCCGCGCACTTTGCGGCTCGTTGGGAAAGGTTTCTCAATGCGCGGAGGCCGACGGGCGCCGGTGGTTTTTTT
This sequence comes from Deltaproteobacteria bacterium, assembly GCA_016218905.1. The sequence goes on along the minus strand of JACRCS010000327.1, from coordinate 3,535 downwards.
CGTTCGCGATAGCGAACAACGACTCTCCGCCCTTATTTGGCAGGAATGATAGCCTTCTTTCGATTTCCCGTCAAGACCGTGCAGAGCCGTTCTTTAAACTGAACGAAAGGCCTGCGCACCCTGCCGTTTGCTCCGTCCGGAAAGGCACTTTCCGGATGGGCACACACGAGGCTACTTTCCCAGATCTTCGAGCTTTCGCCCCGCGTCGGGGAAGAAGAGCGGCCCGCCGAATTTGGCGACCCCAAAGGTCTTGATGATCGCCTGGGTCTCCGGCGCGACCATGAAGTCCTCGAACGTCTTGGCGCCCGCGGCGTTGACCTTGGGCCACCTGGCAGGGTTCACGCCGATCACGTGGTAGACGTTCAGGAGGTCCTTCTGCCCCTCGCCCAGGATCGCGAGGGAGAGCACCTTCTTCATCGAGAGGTAGGTCCCCCGGTCGGCGAGCGTGTAGGCCTTCTTTTCCGACGCGACGGAGAGCGTCTGCCCCATGCCGAGCCCGGTCTGCTGATACCACTTCTGCCCCTCGGACGCGACGCCGGCGGCCTTCCAGAGGGCCTTCTCCTTGGCGTGAGTCCCCGAGTTGTCGCCCCGCGAGAGGAAGAGGCTCCCCGACCGGGCGATCTTCCGGAACGCGTCGGCCGTCGACTTCTCGCCCTTCACCCCGGCGGGGTCCTCGGCCGGCCCCACGAGCACGAAGTCGTTGTGCATGACGAGCCGCCGGTCCACGCCGAAACCGTCAGCCAGGAACTTCGCCTCGGCTTCGGGCGAGTGGACGAGGAGGACGTCCGCCTCGCCCTTCTGGCCCATGGCCATGGCCTGGCCGCTGCCGACGGCGATGGTCTTGACGAAGTAACCGGTCTTCTTCTCGAACGCCGGGATGAGCTCGTCCAGGAGCCCGGAGTCCTGGGTGCTCGTCGTGGTGGCGAGGATGAGGTTCTTTTCCGCCGGCGCGGCGGAAGCGCGGCCCCCGAGCCCTGATAGCGCCAAGGCAGCCACCGCGAGGGAGAGAATCTGGGACCCGGTTCTCTTGAGACCTTCCGTACGCATGAGCGCTCCTCCTGGGTGGGCGGTAGTCCCGCCTGTTCGTGGAGCCCGCGCAGGCAGGCGTGACCCGGAAGGATCGGCCCGAACGGAGGGAGGGGCGGCACGCCGGACGCACAAAAGGCCCACCCCGCGCAGGGTGGGCCTTCGCATCGGCGCAGGCCGGCCGTGTCTCCTTTCCAAGCGCGGGAGGTGCGGGCGTTTCCGCCCGTACCCATGGCGTGGAGCCGTGGGCACGCGGGCCTTTAGGCTGTCACGCTCGGAGATGCGGCAGAAGATACTGTAACCGTCCGGATGCTGTCAAAAGGAGAGCGCGCCCGGGGGCCGGAATGGCGGCTCCCGGACTCCGGACGCGCCGAGCCTCAACGCACGGTCGCCGTGACCTCGTTGCTCTTGAGCGAATCAGCCCCTCCGGGCCCCCTCTGGATCACGGCCTGGAAGTAGAGCTCGGTCCCGGGCGGGAGCGAGAACGGGACCCTCCACGAGAGGACCGCCTCGCCTTCGCCGTCGGCCGGCGTGGTGGCGAGGCGGCGCAAAGGGGCGCCGAGGTCGAGGCAGAGGCCCCCGAGTTGCGGCACGCAAGGACCCGAGCCGCCGGAGCGGCTGGCGAGCAGGGTCACGACCTCGAAGGGCCCGGCGCCGGTGACCTGGAAGCGGGCGATGTTGCCCGGGGAGAGCTCGGTCGTGCAGGAGAGCTCGAGAACCTGCGGCGGCGCGAGCCCGCTGCCCGATAAGGCGACCTCGAGCACCGCGTGGGCCGAGTCGTTCGTGGAGATCGTCACGGTCGCTTGCTTCACGCCGGGCGTCGCGGGAGCGAAGACGGCCTGGAAGGTACACGTCCCACCCGGAGGAACGGCCGCGCCCGAACACGCATCGGCCTGGAGCACGAACTCCCCTGTGGACGGGTCCACAGACGCCGTTCCGAGCACGAGGTTCGCCCTCCCCTCATTTCGGATCGTGAACGTCCGGGCGCCCGAGACCTCCCCCACCGTGACGAGCTCGAAGTCGTGGCTCGACGGCTCGATCGAGGCCGCCGGGCGGTACGTGGCCTCCATGAAGACCGGCACCCGGTCCACGGAGACGGCGGCCGGATCGGCGATCAAGGCGACGGGCTCCGTCTCGCCCGAGGCGACGGGCAGTCGGTAAAAAGAGAGCTCCGCACCGGCCGCCTCGGCCGAAAGGTCCACGGTCGCCGGTGCCGCGTCCGACCAGGCGACGAACGTCAGCCGGTCGGCGCCGTCCGTTCCCGCGGCCGTGATCTGATACAGGGTCGCGCCGTTTCGGTCCGGAAGGCGCACCGCCGACGTCCCCTGCCCCAGCAAGCCGGTGAGGAAGCGGTAGGCGTGATAGGAGGGCCGCGGCAGCTCGTCGTAGTCGAGGAGGTCGACGTCGCCGAAGTCGGACCCGAAGGTGTCGTACTCGGACGGAAGGTGCCAGCCGAGCATCGGAACGCCGGCCGTGAGCCCCGTCAGGTAATACTTCGGCACGTAGGAAGCGTTCTCCCGGAGCACCTCCGGATTCGCGACGGTCGGCGGATCGTCCGGCTGGCGGTAGACCTCGCCGGTGGGGGCGAAGGGACCGCCCCCCTCGAGAACCCACACCGGCGGCAGCCCCGCCCAGAACCGGGGGTTCTGCGCGAGATTGTCCCGGAACCAGGAGAGCCGGTCGGGGATCAGCTCGTAGTAGCCGTAGAGGTGGATGTCGCCGACGTCGAACTCCCCGCTCCGCAGCAGCGTCTCGACCTGCTCCCGGAGCTCCGGAAGCCCCGTCCAGCTGAGGATGTCGTCGCGTGTATTGAGTTTTCCGCGGATCCAGATGGGTCCTTCCCCGAGGTAGCCGTCCGCCAGGCTCAGCGTCAAGCCGCGGTCGGTGGCTATCCCCGGCGTGACGAAGCGCGTGTCCCCGAAGGCCTCGCGAACGTACGCCCACGTGGAGCTCATGAGGTCGACGAAGTCCTGACCCTGGAGGGACTCGTCGGAACACCAGGAGCGGGGGTACTCGTCCCCGAGCTGCCAGAGGCGGATCGGGTGAACGAGGCCGGGCATGTCGTCCACGCCGTCTCCGTCGTACCGCTCGACCACGCGCTCGACGTAGGACTCGTACGCGTCCATGTCGTCGGGAAGGTAGGTACCGGTGAAGTGCGCCGTGCGCGCCCCGGGCCAGGGGCCGAGCACCACCACCACGTCCAGGTCGGCCCGTCCCAGCGCCTCGAAGAACCGGTCGGCCTGCGAGAAGTCCCAGCCGTTCCTCTGGAGGGCGTCCATGCTCAGGAAGGGGTAGACGTGGCTGCTCGCCCGCACGAGCGTGGCCCCGAGGCTCCGGACCTGCAGCGCGCGGCGGCCCAGGGTGGCGGACTCGTGGACGCGGGCGGCGCTGCCGCCAAGGCCCAGAGGCTGGGTGCCCACGCCCTCGTTGACGCCGAACACCTCGGCTCCGAGCCGCGCGGTGCGCGGCAGGGGTGATCGCGGCAGGCCCGAGGAGGGCAGGTCCGCCG
>JACRCS010000326.1 GCA_016218905.1 Deltaproteobacteria bacterium | reverse complement strand
TCTCGGTGAGTACCAGTACCGGTTCAATCGTCGCTTCGATCTCGCCGCTATCCTGCCTCGGCTCCTGGTCGCCGCCGCCCGGACGGGCAGCCGGCCGGAGCCCTGGCTGCGCTTGGCGGAAGATTGGCGCTAATCAGGTTCAGTAATGGGTGATCAGTGATCAGTAATCAGGAGGACCGAAAACCGAAAACTGACAACTGACAACTGGCAGCTGACAACATGAAGATCGACGTCTTCAGCCACATCATGCCCGGGTCGTACTTCCGGCGGATGGTCGAGCTCGACCCCAAGGGCGGCGACATAAACAGCAGGATCCGGGTCGCCGCCGCGCTCCACGATCTGGACGAGCGGTTCCGGGCCATGGACGAGTTCGGCGACTATGCCCAGATCCTCAGCCTCGTCGCGCCGCCCATCGAGTCCTACGGCTCCCGGGCCGCCGAGATGGCTCGGCTCGCCAACGACGGCCTGGCCGAGCTCGTGCGGAAGTACCCGGACCGCTTCCTCGGGTTCGTGGCTTCGCTCCCCATGAACGAGCCGGAAGGCCTCCTGGCGGAGGCGCGCAGGGCGGTCGAGGACCTCGGCGCCGCCGGGGTGCAGGTCTTCACGAACGTCTCGGGCCATCCGCTGGACCGGCCGGAGACCCTGCCGCTCTTCGAGCTCATGGCCGAGCTCGACCGGCCCGTGTGGATGCACCCCACCCGGGGGGCCGACTTCCCGGACTACCAGCGGGAGACGAGGAGCCGGTACGAGATCTGGTGGGCCTTCGGCTGGCCCCACGAGACGAGCGTCGCCATGGCCCATCTGGTCTTCTCGGGGCTCTTCGACCGGCACCCGGATCTGAAGATCATCACGCACCACATGGGCGGCACCATCCCGTACCTGGAGGGGAAGGTCGGCCCCGGGTTCGACGCCCTCGGCACCCGGACGACCACGGAGGACTACGGGGCGCTCCTGAGGCAGCTGAAGCGCCGGCCCATCGACTACTTCCGCATGTTCTATGCCGACACCGCGCTCTTCGGCGCGCGGGCGGCGACGGTCTGCGGCCTCGACTTCTTCGGCGTCGACCACACCCTCTTCGGCACCGACGCCCCCTTCGGGCCCGAGGGGAAGTGGGGTTACACCCGCTGGACGATCGAGGTCATCGACGGGCTGGAGCTCGCCGCGGCGGACCGGCAGGCCATCTACGAGGGGAACGCGAGGCGGCTGCTGAAGCTTTGATAGCTTCGCCGAGTGGCGGAGAGCTCTCACGATCTGGAGAACCACTGGCCGTGCCGAACGGGAGACCGGCCCGAGCACCGGGATTGCCGCTTCTGCCGCGAAGGAGAGAAGGATGGGCTACTACAAAGACTTGAGGGAGTACGTATCGGTCTTGAGGGACCGGGGCCAAGCAGTTCGACAAGAAGCTCCCCCTGGAGATCGAGTTCCTGGACGACGAGTCGAACGCCACGAAGGCCGCGAGCCGGATGGAGAAGCTCTACTCGGTGGACAAGGTGGACTTCTTCCTCGGCGGGTTCGCCAACGCCCTCATCATTCCGCAGCTCGCCATCGCGGAGAAGTACAAGGTGCCCATCGTGGTGACCACCATCGGGAGCACAGCGGAGTTCGAGAGGGTCATCGTGCGGAGGTACTTCCCGTCACCCCGCCCGCTGGGGCGCGTCGGCGAGCACCTGGGCGCACACATACGCCGAGCCGGCGGGCGGCTCCGGGTAGATGCCGTAGGCGGCCTTGTAGTCCTCGTTGAACTTGTCCACGCCCGGAAGCTTCAGGTGGTAGTCCCAGCCTCCCGAGTGGGTCACGTAGTCGCCGTCCTTTCCCAGTGGCAGAACGGGAAAGACGAGCTGATCTGGCCGACGGACCAGGCCTCGGCGCCTCTGGCCTATCCGGCGCCGCCCTGGGACAAACGGTAAGTCGAAGGCGGCCGTAGGCCGCGGTGGCGCGCCCGGCCGGCCCTCCGGCGAGCCGGTCCGCCACCGCCATCCTCATCCGGCGTGGAGGCTTTCGTGAGCGAGCGGCGCGACAGCGAAGGACCTGCCTATCTCGTCCCGGCCCTCAGCAAGGCCTTCCGAGTACTCGAACTCCTGAAGGGCGAAGACCGCGAGCTGACGGCGGCGCAGATCGCCAAGGCCACGGGTTGGCACAAGAGTACCGTGCAGAAGCTGCTGGTGACCCTCGGCCACTACGGGGCCGTCGACCGGGACGAGGGAACCAGGCGGTACTCCCTCGGCATCGCGCTCGCCGACTACGGCCGGATCGCGCTGCGCAACCTCGATGTCCGTCGGGCCGCCAGGCCGCTGCTCAAGGCGCTGGTGGATGCGGCCGGGGAGACGGCCGTCTTGGCGGTGCTCCACGGCAGCAAGGTCATCTTCGTCGACAAGGCGGAGCCCCCGATCCAGATCCGCGTCTCGCCGCAGATCGGCTGGCGCATCCCGGCCACCGCCAACGCCCTCGGAAAAGCCCTGATCGCGTGGCTCCCCGAACCGCAGATCGCGGAGATGATCCGCAAGGAGGGGCTCTCGAGCCGGACACCCAAGACCATCGTCGACCCCCTCGCGTACCGGAAGGACCTCGCCGCCACCCGCGAACGCGGCTACTCGGACGAATACGAGGAGTTCCACGAGGGGATAAACGCGGTGGCCGCGCCCGTCTTCAACTCCCGAGGTGAGGTCATCGCGACGCTCAGCGTCTGCGGACCGACCTTTCGGATGACCGCGGAGAGGATGCAGGAGTTCGGCAGGAGGTGCGTCGAGATGGCTTCGACGCTCTCCCACAGGCTGTCGGGGGCCTGAGCCGACGGCCGACTGCCGCGGCCGACTAGAACCGAGCCGCCCCGGAGAAGGCCCCAAGAAGATCGACATTCTCACGCACGTCGTGCCGAGCCCTTCCGTGGGGCCTTGGCGGAATGCGGCGTCCCATACTCGCGCGCACGTCGCCTAGGTGTCGGCGCCGCAAGATATGGATCGGCGCTGCGGGGTGACGGACTCTAACCCGACGTCCGCCAGTCCTGACGCTCTCGCTGACGGCCGCCGTGATCCCCAACGACCCTCGGCTGGCCGTCGACTTGGCCCGGCAAACGACTCCATGGCGGAGCTAGCCGCTGCCCATTCCGAGCGGCTTGCGGCCTGGGATAGCCTCGGTGGCTATCACCGAAGGCGCCGCCGCCGAGGTGGAACTCGACCGGAGTTCATCTCGGCGACGGAGGACCGGGCAACAGGCAGCGAGCCGGCACTCGCGGGACAGCCCTGGACAGCCGCGGGTCTCGCCTGGAGTCTCTCGTCTTTTCTGGAGTATTCTCCGCTGTCGCGGCGGCCGAGTTCGTCGACCCGGTAGCCACGCAAGCTCTTGTTGGAGTTTCCGGGGCGCAGCTGAATAGGAGAGATAGAGGTGAGCGTACCCGTCAGGTCTCAGCAGGACGAAAAAGCAAAGCTAGCATCGAAGAACCAGAAAGGTTCACCCCTGGGCTATGAAGCTCAGCTCTGGCAACTGGCAGACGCCCTGCGGGGCAGCATGGACGCTGCGGAGTACAAGCACGCCCGCATCAAGGTCTCACGCGTTGGTGACGTAGCGTTCACGTCCAAGGGGACGATCGGGCGCTTCGCCCGGATCGGAGCGACGACGGAGCGCTTTGTCCACTCGCCCCAGGTGTGCTTCTGGCCATCGCTCGACAAGAGCAAACTGCATCCGGCCGTACTCTACTGCTGGATGCAGAGCCAGGACTTACCCTTTGCGGGTGAGGGCGGTCGCTGGACAAACGGACATGGCGCCGTACGTCTCTCTCCGTGATCAGCGGCAGATGGAGGTCCCCATCTTTCCAGAATCGCAGGTGGAGATCGGGGACAAGATTCAGCCGCTCCTCGCGCGGCAAGCCCTGAACATGGCCGAGTCGCGCACGCTCGCGTCCCTCCGCGACACCCTCATCCCCAAGCTCATTTCCGGCGAACTCCGAGTTCCGGCTGCCGAGCGCCTGCTCGAAAAGGGGATGTCATGACGGATCAAAGAACGTCGCTTGCGGTGCAACAACAGGATTCTCGCCCGCCGGCTCGGATCGAATACCTCCGAATCGAGAACTATCGGGCGCTGCGGTCTCTCGAGCTGAAGGATCTGACCCCTCTCACAGTCCTCCTCGGGCCGAACGGAAGCGGCAAGTCCACACTCTTCGACGTCTTCAGCTTCCTGGCGGAATGCTTTCAGTTCGGCCTCCGGCACGCCTGGGACCGGCGGGGGCGGGCCAAGGAGCTGAGAACGCGGGGGCAGACCGGCCCGGTCATCATCGAGATCAAGTACCGGGAGTCTCCGTCGAGCCGCCTCATGACCTACCACCTAGCCGTGGATGAGGAGGGAGGAAAGGTCTTTGTTGCCGAAGAGTGGCTGGCGTGGACGCGCGCGCCCAAGTCCGGCCGTCCATTCCGGTTTCTGGAGTACCGGCGGGGACAGGGGCGCGCCGCGGGCGGTGAAGTGCCGGAGATGGAAGACCAGCGCGTCGATGTCCCACTGCGGTCTCCTGACCTGATCGCGGTGAACAGCCTGGGGCAATTCGCCGAGCATCCGCGCGTTGCCGCCTTGCGCGAGTTCATCACCGACTGGTACGTCTCGTACCTGTCGATCGACGATGCGAGGGGGCAGCCGGAAGCAGGCCCCCAGGAACGGCTGTCCAGGACCGGTGACAACCTCCCGAACGTCATCCAGTACCTCAAAGAGCAGCACCCGGCGCGCCTCGACAAGATTTTCGAGGTGCTGCGCCGACGTGTTCCGCGGCTGGAGCGGGTCATCGCCGAGCCGATGGCGGATGGCCGGCTACTGCTCCAGATCAAGGACGCACCCTTCGAGCAACCGGTGCTCTCACGGTTCGCCTCAGACGGGACCCTTAAGATGCTCGCCTACCTCGTCGTGCTTCATGATCCCGATCCGCCGCAGTTCGTGGGCATAGAGGAGCCGGAGAACTTCCTGCACCCGCGCCTCCTGCCGGAACTCGCTGAGGAGTGCCGGCGAGCTGCCGAGCGTGCCCAGCTCCTTGTCACCACTCACTCTCCTTTCTTCCTGAACGCCATGAGGGCCGAGGAAGTCCGCGTGCTGTACCGGGATGAATCCGGCTTCACGCAGGTGGTCCGTGCTGCGGACATCGAAGGGGTTCCGGAGTTCATGGCGGCCGGCGCGACCCTGGGTCACCTGTGGATGGAAGGCCGCTTCGGCGTGGGAGATCCGCTCGTGAGGTCGGGTGCGCCGGTTGGCCGGCCAGCCGTTCAGGTCGGTGGGCGACGAAGGCGGAGCTCCGGGCGATGAGGGCGGACCACGTCGACTTCCTCGTCGAAGAGCCGTCGGCAGAGGCTTTTCTGCTGTCGATCCTGCCCCGTCTTCTGGCGGATGTCCCCTTCTCCGTGTTCCCGTTCCAGTGCAAGGAGGAACTGCTTCGGCGACTGCCCGAACGTTTGCAGGGTTACGCTCGCTGGCTCCCCGAGGGGCGAAAGGTCGTCGTCCTCCTTGATCGAGACGACGATGACTGCAAAGCGCTCAAGGCGAGGCTCGAAGCCGCTGCGGAGACGGCCGGGCTCACGACTCGGAGCCGTCCTCGAGAGGGGCAGTTTACGGTCGTGAACCGGATCGCAGTGGAAGAGTTGGAGGCCTGGTACTTCGGCGAGTGGGCGGCGGTGAGAGCAGCCTACCCGCGAGTTCCCGAGACAATCCCGGCCAAGGCGCCCTTCCGAGATCCCGACGCGATCCGGGGTGGGACCTGGGAGGCGTTCGAAAGAGTGCTCAAGAACGCCGGGTACTTTAGGACCGGTCTGCGGAAAGTGGAGGCAGCGCGTGAAGTCAGCGCCCAGATGAAGCTCGACGCGAACACCTCCCGAAGCTTTCGGGCACTCCGGGAGGCCTTGATCGACTTGGTGCGGGACTGAGACGAACCAATCGCGACAGATAATGCGACACAATGGCGCGATACCTGTCGCGATCACCCCCTTCCTCTCCTCGGCGGGCCAATCGATCGCGACAAGGGGGATTGATGCTCAACAAATCCGAGATTGAACAGGCCGCCCTCGCCTGGTTGGAAGGCCCTGGCTGGTCGGTCTCATGACGAGTTCGCGCGGCTACGCCTGCCTGGTTCGAGGAGGATGACGACAAAGGCGCGCTGAAGGTCGTAATGACGGGCAGCGCGGCGGAGGGGCCCCGGGTTGCGCGGAACGCCCGGAACTAGTCACGGCGGGAGGCGTTGGCCAAGCGGTTCTGGGACCCGAACGACCCGCTCAGGGTGGTCATCGTACGGGACATGTGGCTCACCGGCTTCGACGCTCCGGATCTGACCACTCCGCCCGCCGGGCAGCCCGAAGACAGCCCGCCCGGAGTTCGGCCACAAAAAGGGGGCTCCGCTCATCGCGAAGCCCCTTTTGCTCTCGAATACTGCGAATGCTGGATTCGAACCGGCACGGGCGTGAACCCAACAGACCCTGAAACCGATCTGTCCAGGAACCCTGCGATCGTCGTATCCTCCGGGGCTGCCGCGGCAACGCCCCGCTCTTCCATCACTCGCAGGAGCACCTAATGATCTTCACCCGAGCCGGAGAGGTCGTCCCCGGCTTCCACGCCCTGGGCAATCGGCATACGCCCTGCTACTTGCTCGACGCGCCCCGGCCCGCGCTCTTCGACGCAGGCTTCGCCTTCCTCGCCCAGTCCTACGCAGACGGCGCCCGGCGCGTGCTGGGAGGGCGCTCGCCCGAGGTCCTCTTCCTCACCCACATGCACTTCGACCACTGCGGCGGAGCCGGCGCCCTCAAGGAGGCCTTTCCCGGGCTGCGGATCGCCGCCTCGGCCGAGGCGGGCCAGATCCTCGCCCGCCCCCGGGCCCGAGAGCTCATCGGAAGACTGAACGAGGAGGCCCGGGCGCTGGCGCCCTCGATCGGACTGGCGCAGGCGAACGAGGCGCAATTCCTCCCCTTCGAGGTGGAGGCGGTCCTCCAGGACTCCGACGTGATCGACCTCGGTGGAGGGCTGAGCGTCCGCGTACTGGCGACCCCGGGACATACCCGGGACTTCCTGAGCTACTACCTCCCGGAGCGGAGGATCCTGATCGCCTCGGAGGCCGTGGGCTGCGGCGACCGCTTCGGGAACATCACCGCCGAGTTCGTCTTCGACTACGACGCCTACCTCACCTCCCTGCGGCGACTCTCGAGCCTCGAGGTGGAGGTCCTCTGCCCCGGACACGAGCAGGTGTACGTGGGGGAAGACGCGGCGCGCTTCCTCGAGGCCTCGCTGCGCGAGACGGAACGGTTCCGGGTCTGGGTGGAGGAGCTCCTGGCGGAAGAGCAGGGAGAGGTGGAGCGCGTCGTGGCTCGGATCAAGACGGTCCAGTGGGACCCGGTGCCCGAGCCGAAGCAGCCCCTGGGGGCCTATCTCCTGAGCACGGAGGCGAGGGTCCGCATGCTCGCGGCGCGCGGGGCTGAAAAGAGCTGTTAGCTGTTAGCCCTTGGGAGCTTAAGGCCCAAAACCTAATACTACAACGAGAGTTTAGACGGGCCGGGCGGTAGCCGCCGCGGACGCTCGATCGTCGGTTTAAGCCCCGCCTTCATCGTCATTGCGAGCGGAGCGAAGCAATCCAGCTTGGCTCGGCCGCCCTGGATCGCCACGGCCCTTCGGGCCTCGCGATGACGGCTGGGGTGCCGGGGAGGTTCG
>JACRCS010000325.1 GCA_016218905.1 Deltaproteobacteria bacterium | reverse complement strand
GGGGTCCCGGGTGTGGGTGCGGGAGGGGAAACGGCTGGCGGGGATGGGGGATCTGCAGACGAGCTCGGGGTTCGTGTCGCAGCCTCCGCAGGAGCTTCACTTCGGGCTGGACGCGACCAAGACGTACACGGTGGAGGTTCGTTTTCCCAGCGGCACACGCCGGGTGATCGAGGGGGTACGACCCGGCCGCGTCCTGACAGTGGCGGAGCCCATTGGTGTCGCGAAGCGCTAGCGTTCTCCTGACCTCACTCCTGGCCGGCGGTCGGGCGACAGCCATCTCCATTGCTTCGCACGGCGGGCCTGCCGCAGCTTCTTCGGGAAGGCGGCGGGCCCGTTTTCTGTTCCGGGTTCCCGGAGCTCTGAGGAGAACGGGTACGTGGGTTTCGCGTCGCCAAAGGTCCGCGGGGTTGCGTTCGGGAAGCTCCGGGGGCTCTTCCTTCTGTCGGCGGGAGTTCTCCTTTACGAACTGCTGCTGATGCGCGTCTTCTCCGTGATGATGTGGTACCACTTTGCCAGCCTCGCCATTGCGCTGGCCCTCTTGGGCCTCGGAGCGGGCGGTGTGGTCGTGGGGTGCGTTCCCGGGACGGGCCAGGGCAGGGCCCCGGGCTGGTGGGCGGCGGGGTTTGGCGTCGCGGTGCTGGTGCTCCTCGCCTTCATGGCATGGGTGAGGGCAGACCCCGCCGTGGCGCGGGCGACGCTGGCTCCGTTTCATCAGCCATTCTACGAGCCCTTTTCCCGGTCCCGGGGGTCGGGGATGGCAGCGAGCTTCGGGCTTCGGCTTGGAGCACTGGCCTGCGTGGCAGGGCTTCCGTTCTTCTCCGCCGGAGTGGCGACGGCCGGCCTCCTCGTCCAGGCCGCTCCGCGCGTCCAGGCACCTTACGCCGCCACGTTTCTCGGCTCGGCCGTCGGCTGCCTCGCTCTCCCCTTGCTCCTGGGCCGCGTGTCCGCTCCCGCCGCCTTGTGCGCGGCCGCTCTCTTGGGATTTCTCGGGGCGAGGGATCTCGCCGCAGGGCCCGGGCTGCGGAGAGTCTCGCTGGTGCTCGCAGCGCTGGCGCTGGGGGTGGGGGCGTGGGCCCATGTCTCCGGAGGGGCTGAGGTCCCCTTTGCGCGCGGGCTCTACGAGCCTCGCTTTCTTGCCGTGCGCTGGAACACCATGAGTCGGGTCGCCGCGTTTCCACTTCCTGCGGGTGAGCTCGGTAGGGCCTTCGGTCTCTCCCGGTCCTATTCCGGGCCCACGCCGGACCAGGTCGGCCTCGTCGTCGACGATTCGGGATACACGAATCTCTACGACGGCCGCGTGTCGCGAGCCACTCCGGAGTACTTTCGGTCGAATCTCGTGGCACTCGCCTACCAGTTGCGCCCACGGCCCCGAGCCCTCATCCTCGGTCCCGGGGGGGGCAAGGACGTGTGGATCGCGCTCTCCTTCCCGGGGGCCCAGGTGAGGGCGGTCGAGATCAACCCCCAGGTGGTCGAAATGGTCCAGGAGACCTTTCAGGGGTTCACGGGCAGACCTTACTCCGATCCCCGTGTCGACCTGTCGGTGGGAGACGGTCGCAGGTTCGCGGCCCTGGATACGGAGACCTACGACGTGGTGGAGGCATCGGCGCTTTTCGGGCGTCTTCCGCCGGCGGCCGGAGCCTTCACCCTTTCCGAAGATCTTCTTCACACGGTCGAGGCGTTTCAAGACTACTGGCGGCGCCTGTCTCCGAACGGAATCCTTTCGCTGAGTCGCTTCAGCTACGAGCAGCGCGCCCTGAGGCTCACCGCTCTGGCGCGGGCGCTGCTCGACCGAGAAGGTGTTTCTCGGCCCGGTGCCCACGTCCGAGTCGTCTCCGATCGGGGGCTCGCGAACGTCCTCGTGTGCAAGGCGCCCTTCACACCGGCGGATGATGCGCGGCTGGCCGCGCTCGCGAGGGAGTTGAGCTTCTCGTTCGTCTACCCGTCGCCTGGGGGGGAGACCGCCTTGTCGCGGCTTCTCGACGCGCCGACCCTCAACGAGGCCCTGGTGGGTCTTCCCTTCGACGTTTCTCCTCCCACCGACGACCGCCCGTTCTTCTACTACACGGTGCGTCCGTGGGACTTTCTGCGCGGCCATCTGCCCCACCGGGTGGGGTTTGACGACCGCGGGGCGGAGATTCTGCGGGCCGCCTTCGGAATTCTGGCGGTCCTGACGGTCACGGCCCTTCTCGCGCCCCTCGTGATGGTGCGTGTCCTGCCCGGGGCTGGAACCCGATCTGCGGCGACTCTCTCCTATGCTGCCCTGGTGGGGCTCGGGTATATGGCCCTGGAGATCGGAACCATGAAGCGGCTCTCCCTCTTCCTCGGCCACCCGGTCTACGCGGCGACTGCTACCCTCTTCGCCTTCTTGCTCGGGGGCGGCGCGGGGAGCCTGGTATCCGGATCTGTCGCGAGCACCCGAACGCGCCTTCAGTGGGTCCTGCTGAGTGCAGCGGCGTTGGGACTCCTCCAAGCGCTCGTAGTCCCCAGGCTCCTCACTGCGGCGCTCCCTCTTCCCGATGCCTTGCGGTGGACTGTGGCCACCGGTCTGCTCCTGCCGCTGGCCTTCACCCTCGGGGTTCCGTTTCCCGGCGCCATCGCGCTCCTGGGCGCGCGCTCCCGAGAGCTGGTCCCGTGGGCGTGGGCCGTCAATGGGGCGGCAAGCGTCCTGGGGTCCCTCGGTTCCGTGCTGGTCGCGATGAACTTCGGGTATACGGCGACGCTTTCGGTCGGTGCCGGACTCTATGGGGCTGCGTTGTTGGTGGTGAGGGCGCTCCCGGTGGAGGCGGTTTGATGGGGCCTGTCGCGGTCTGGGCCGGTGCCGTCCTCCTTGCGGTCATCGGCGGGGGCTGCTCCCCGTCTCCGAAGGGCGGAACGATCGAGGGACGAGTGATTTGGGAGGGCAAGGGGATTGCGGCCGCCCTCGTCGGGGCCTATCCGAAGGCGGAACAGGATCCCTCGGTGCCGCCGGCGGCGGAGGCCGCGACGGGCTCGGACGGGTCGTTTCGGATCGAGCTACCGCCCGGCAGGTATTGGGTATGGGCCCGCGCCACGGTGGAGACCGGAGGCCGGGGCGCTCGTCTGGTGGGCCAGGCGAGGCCGACCCCCCTGGACGTCATCGCCGGCCGAACGATCCGGGGGGAAGTCTCTCTCTCCGACCCCTCGGGCTTCTCGTCTTCGGCAGGCACCCCGGGGGCCGGTGTCATGGGGAAGGTGGAGGTAGGACGCGGCGGGAAGGGAAAGGTCGTGGTGTATGCCTACCCCGGTCGCGCCGAGCGTCCGACGGGCCCCGGGTTTGTGGCGGCAAAACCGACGGCGTCCGACGGATCGTTCCGCCTGGATCTGAAGCCGGGGACATACACGGTGGCCGCCCGATGGCGGGCTTCGGGGGACGACTCCGGCGATCTTACCCCAGGCGACCGGACCGCCGCCGTGCCGGTCGAGGTTGCCGCCGGCCGGTACTCCGATGCGGGATCCCTGCGTCTCCACCCGGTCGATCGGACCGTTCGTCAGCACATGACGAGAGGTTCGCCCCGGACGGCGACCTCCGTCCTGGGCAGGATCCACGCGGAGGACGGGCGCCCCGTCAACGGGGTTCGGATCTTGGCCTTTCGGGATCCCCGCATGGCCGGCAAACCCCTTGCGTTGAGCGCGCCCTCGGGTTCCGATGGCCGTTTCTCTCTGTTCCTGCCCGGCGGGGGAACCTACTATCTAGGGGCGAGGTCTCGCCTCGGGGGCCCGGCCGAGCCGGGAGAGCGGGTGGGGGCGTATCGCGGCGAGACTGGCGCGGGTTTGGTGGTGCGAGAGGGGCAAGTCGTGGGCGGGGTCGAGATATCCGTGGAGGAGGTGTGGTGACGGGTCGACGTAGCGTGATTCTCCGGTTCGTGTTGATCGCTTCGCTTGTCGCGCTGTTCGGTGCGGTGCGGGCGTCCAGTGCCGAAGGGGTTCGGGGGCGGGCCTCCCTCGCAGGGGTGCTCGTCGAAGGGGTGGAGGTCCGCGTCTACCCGTACCGCCCTGGCTCCTTCGGTCCCCTCACTGGCGTGGCGCCGGCCGCCCGAGCACTCACCGGCACCGACGGGGCGTACGAGGCCGCGGTCCCGTCAGGGCGCTACGTCGTGGAGGCGCTGAAGAAAGGCGAGGGCTTGGTAGGGCAGCGTCCGGAGACCGGGGACCTCCACTGCCTGTACTCCGGCTCTCCCGTCACCGTAACGCCGGGCGCGTGGACCGCGGTGGGGGTGAATCTGGTGAAGGTGGTTGCGGAGGAGCGGAAGGCTGCCGCGCAGTCGGTGCTTCAGGGCAGGATCACGGCCAAGGGGCGAGAGGTGGAGAAGGTCTATCTCTACGTCTACGACGAGGTGGGGTCGGTCTTCCACGGGCCTGCCCGGGTCCTTCAACCGGTCGCACGGGGCTCGTTTCGCGTGCGGGTGCCCCCGGGGACCTACTACCTGGTCGCCCGGAAGAGGGCCCGAGGCGGCGCCTACGGCCCGATCGAGATCGGTGACCTCTTCAACTTCTACCCCCGCAATCCGGTGGTTGTGGCCCAGGGGGAGGAGGTACAGGTGGAGATTCCGCTCATCGAGCGGTTGAGCCAACTCGAGGAGGACGTGCAGGCCTTCCAGGGTGTTCAGCTGCGGGTCGTCGACGCCACGGGGAAGGCAGCTCCCGGCTACTATGTGCTGGCCTATGGCTCGGCGTTGCGCACCGGACCCCCGTTGGCGGCCTCCCTAAGCACCGACGGGGAGGGGCGGACCCGCCTGCCGTTGCCGCCTGGCCAGCCTGCGTTTCTCCGGGCGCGTCGGGCGCTCGGGGGCCCCTTGGGAGACGGGGATTGGTATGCGGACGGGACGGCCGCGGCCGGAGGGACGGCAGAGGTCACGCTTCAGTTGAAGAGGCGGAAGTGAGACGCCGGCTCCTGGCGAGTGCCGCGGTCCCCTGCGCGGCCGGGGTTCTCCTGTCCGCGTGCGGGGCTGCCCCTGCGCACCTCGCCGGTCGAGTGGTGCACGACGGCAGCCCCCTGAAGGGCGCCACGGTGACCGTGGAAGAGGGGAGCGGGCGGGTCAAGGAAGTGACCGTTTCCGGGGACGACGGGCGCTACGCCTTCCCGCCTCTGCGCCCCGGAGCCTACCGGCTCCGGGCAGCGTCGGAGGGGACCCTCCCACTGGTCGCCGTGGCCGGGAAGTCTCCTCTCTGGCTCGCGCCGGGCGCCTCGGCGTGGGTCGGTCTACAGTCCGTTCCTCGGGAGGAGCCGACGCGCCGGCCCCTGCCCGAAGCGCAGCCCGGCTTCGGAGCCCTCTCCGGCGGGGTCCTGTGGAAGGGCGAGCCGGTCGTCGGTGCGGTGGTGTATCTGTACCTGGATGAGGACGAGAATCTCAAGGGGCCGGGCTTTCGGCAATCCTTCCCGACGCAGCAGGACGGTGCGTACTTCGTCGACGAGCTTCCCGAGGGTGCCTACTACGTCGCGGTGCGCCGGAGGGAGGCCTCGTCCCCTCTGGGACCGGTGCGAGAGGGGGATCTGTACGGAGTTGCCTCGGCGAATCCCGTCCGGGTGAATTCGGGTGAGGAGGCGGTTCTCGCGCTGCACGTGGCTCGCAAGGAGAAGGAGGAGGACTCAGGCCAGGATCTGCTCGCTCTCACCGGCACGGGAATCCGAGGCTCGGTTCTCGACGAGGGGGGGAGACCGGTTCCCGACGCCTATGTCTTTGCCTACCGGGACCGCACCATCGGTCACGGCATGCCGGATTTCGTCGCCGTCTCCAAGGGCCCGGCCGGAACCTTCGCCCTGCCTCTGGGCGAGGGGGGGCTCTTCTACTTAGGGGCGCGAGAGAGAACCGGGGGGTCGCCGCTGCCCGGGGAGCGGTTCGGCCTCTACGAGGGTTCTCCGGATCATTCCCTGCAGGTGGCGAAAGGCCGGATCGTGCAGGGCGTAACGATCGTGGTTCGCCAGGTGCTCGAGCCGTGAAGACGGCGCTCCGCGTGGGGATTACCTCGGGTGCACTCCTCCTGCTCATGGGGGCATGTGCGCCTCGGCCGCTCGGGCGTGACCTCCACTCGATGCCGATCACCTCCGTTACCGGAGACACGCTCTGGCGAGGTGAGATCACGGTGGACCGCATCGTCGTCGTGCGCAGGGGGGGGCACCTGCGGATCCTTCCGGGGACGAAGATCTTCTTCCGGCGCGTGGACTGGGACGGGGACGGGATCGGGGATGCGGAGCTCACGGTGGAAGGGCGGCTCACGGCCGAAGGGACCGCGGAGGCTCCCATCCTGTTCACCTCGGCAGAGCCGATCCCGCGGCCGTCCGACTGGAAGTACCTGTTGATCAACTTTGCGGAAGGGGCGAGCCTCGGTTACGCGCGGTTTTCCCACGCCTACAGCGGGGTTCAGGTCCACTACAGTCCTGCCCGGATCCTCCGCTGCGAGTTCGCCCACAACGTCGACGGGGTTCGCTTTTCAACGGCCCGCCTTCGAGTGGAAGGGTGCTGGATCCACGGGAATCAAAACGGTGTGCGGTTCGAGGAGAGGGGGCATCCTGCGGAGATCGTGGCCAACGAGATCTCCGACAATGGGACTGGCATCTTCCCGGTTGCTGAGTGTCGGGGGAAGACGGTCTTTCGGGAGAACAATATCCTCCGCAACGGATCCCCCGTGAAGATGGGCCTGGAGCAGCGGGAGGACCTGTCGTTCCCGGGTAACTACTGGGGGACGGAAGACGAGGCGGCAGTCCTGGAGGCCGTGGTCGATCGGCGCTCGGATCCGGCGCTCGGCAGAGTCACTGTCGCTCCGATGCTGCCTCGGCCAGCCAAGATCGACGTTCCCCCCCTCGAGCCTCCGGATGATCCGGACTGGAGGAGGCACTGACCTGATGCCCTTCGACGTCTCAGACGGGATCCGGAGCAGAGACCCATGCCGTCGGGTTCGGTGGATCGTCCGCTGGACATGCCTCGCGATGCTCGGCGCCGGCCCTTTCGGGATGCTCGGGATCGGTTGCGGGCAGAGGGTCGACCGCCTCTACGCCTTGCGGCTGGACCGGGCCCCGACGGAGGCCCAGTGGGAGGAGTCGGTTGCACTGCACGTGACGGCGAGGGGAGGCAGGACGAGCCGGCCCGGGGATGCGGACGTGGACTCCGATGCGGTGCACACGGCCACCGCGTCCTGTCACCACGGTACGGGTGCGCCGCCCGTAGACATCCGGGTCCGGGCTTTCTACACGGCCGAGTGCTTGTATCTGCGCGCCGAGTGGGTGGATCCGACGGAGGATGTGGGGCATCAGTGGCGTTGGGACGGTGCTCGATGGGTCGCGAACCTGGGAGAGGGCGAGGACGGACTGGGAATCCTTTGGGGGCCGGCGGGCCGGACGTTTTCCTGCGAACAGGCGTGTCACCTCCGCGACTGGAAGATGGAGGGGCCACGAGCCTATGCCGACTACGTCATGGTGTCGCCCCCGGGAACTCCTCCCCTGGATCTCTGGATCTGGCGCTCCGGCCGCGGCCGGGTGGGGGGTATGGCGGAGGACGCACGCCTCACCGCGACCGGACGGCTCGGCGACGGTGCCGGAGAGTGGTTCGCGCCCAACTCGCTGCGTGCCTCTTCGAGTGCGCCGAACGCGTTCGGACCCGGTGACACGCCGCTCGAGGCGCCGGCGCCAGCCCCTGGCGCGCTCGCGCCGGCGTTTCGGCTCCTACCGGTCCCTTCGGGGCGGAGCGAAGTGGAGGGTCGAGGCAGCCGAGGCCGGGGCACTTGGCGTGTTACCCTGAGCCGGCGCCTTCGAGGTCTCGACCCCGACGACGTGGCGTTCGCGCCGGGCCAGGAGCTACGATTCGGACTTTCTACCCTGGACGGGGTGGTCAAGGACCACAACGCCGTCTCCGCTCCGATCCACCTGGTTCTGGTGGATCCGGCTGCGCTGACGAATCCGAAGGAGTAGGCCCCTGATGCGACCCCGGTACGTTGGTTTCCTCGCCGCTCTCGTCGCCGCTGGCTGCGGCTCCTCCTCGCCCGATGTGCCGGGCAGTTCCGGGGGCCTGTCCCGGGTCTCCGGCTCGGTCTATATGCCCGTGAGCGGAGCGACCGTGGACGTCTACCGGCCCGGTGAGGACCTCCGCGGCCCTCCCTTCACCCAACTCGGCCCCCTGGGCCCGACGGCCGCATTCTCGATTGAGCTTCCGCCCGGCGACTTCCTTCTCGTCGCCCGCAGACGCACCAACGGGGAGGAGACGGGCCCGGTTCGGGAAGGCGACGTCAAGACCGATCCGGTGCGGATCCACGTGGAGGCCGGAAAGCCCCTGAGCTTCAACATTCTCGCCTACGTCAAGCAGGGGAACCCGAAGGAGTCTCTGGGGAGCGAGGCGGAGTGGAAGGCCGCCATCTCTGGTCAGGTCACCGACCCGGAGGGCAAGCCGGTGGAGGGAGTACGGGTCCACCTCTACGAGCACGTGCAGATGTCGGAGAGGCCCAAGTACGTGTCGGCCAGGACCGGGCCGGACGGCCGATACGAGGTGAAGCTGCCCAAGGCGGGGACCTTCTACCTGTGTGCCCGGGACAAGTACGGTGGTCCGCCCAAGGTGGGTGACCTGTACGGCCGCTACGACAAGGGCACGGTCGAGCCCTCGGCGGTCATCGTCCCCGAGACGGGCGTGGTGAGGACCGTGGACATCACGGTGCACACGGTCTGGTAGATGAGCCGCCGCCTCGCTCTCGTCCTCGTCCTTCTGGCGATCGGCTGCGGAGTGCCCGGTCCGCCCGACGTTCCCGCGCTGCAAGCGGGGGCGCAGAGGGGGGATACGCGGGCTGTTCGCTCTCTCGTCGCGCTCCTCGGCCGGGCCGCGCCCGCCGAAACCCGGGCCGCCGCGTACCAGGCGCTCCTTGCGGCCGGTGATGCGGCCGGCCCCCCGATCCTCGCGGC
>JACRCS010000320.1 GCA_016218905.1 Deltaproteobacteria bacterium | reverse complement strand
GCGCCTTCGGGGTAGGACCATCCGGTCAGGCCGAAGTCGAACGTCGCATTGGTGACGAGGTTCTGGGCCGTAGCCGGGGAACCGAGAAGGCTCGCGAGCAGCAGGACGCGGGTGGCGATCGAACGCATGGACCCTCCGTTGTCTCGATTTGGGGTCCAGAGGATAGCCCAAAGATTGGAGAGGGAGCGCGAATGCTCGAGAGCCGGAGAATGGGAACTAGCACTCAATTGGTCTTCTTCGCCTTCCACCCTCAGTCCGGCTTCAGCACCTTCCCGTCGAGCAGCGACCAGTGCCGCCAGGCGCTGCTCATGTGCGACCCGACCGAGCCGACGACCGTCGCGGCGAGGTAGAACCCGAGTCGAGCCTCGGGCAGGTGATAGCCGAGGCCGACGAGCGCGAGCTTCAAGACCGCAGCGACACCGGCGCCGAGGTAGAGGAAGACGCAGCTCTTGGCGAGGTCGATCGCGAGTAGGAGAACGCCGCTGACGACCGTGAGCACGACAGCATGGCCCATTCGCTCCTCGGGAACCCCCCAGGCCACGCCCCCGAGGACGATCGCCATCGAGACGATGTGAAGCGTCCGCAGCGTCACCTGCCAGGGCCGGGCCCAGGCCAGGCGGCGCGGCGGCCAGGGGAAGAGGAAGTCCTTCAGACGCCGATTCCCGCGAGGCGGGCGATGGTGATCCTCTCGGAGGTCGTCTTCCCCTGCGTGAAGTTCATCAGGTAGTCGGGGCCGCCCGCCTTCGAGTCAGTACCCGAGAGGTTGAAGCCGCCGAAGGGGTGGACTCCCACGAGCGCGCCGGTGCAACCCCGATTCAGGTAGAGGTTGCCGGCGTGGTACTCGCGCTTGGCGCGGTCGATCCGGTCGATGGAGGTCGAGTAGACCGCCCCGGTGAGGCCGTAGCGCGTGTCGTTCGCGACGGCGAGGGCCTCGTCGAAGCCGTCGACCGGAATGATCGCCAGGACCGGCCCGAAGATCTCCTCCTGCTCGAGGAATGAGCCCGCTTTCACACCGTCGAAGATCGTCGGGGCGATGTAGTAGCCCGGCCGGTCGAGCGCGTGGCCACCGAGGAGGAGCTTTCCTTCGCCCTTTCCCCTCTCGATGGCCGCGAGGATGCTCTTGTGCGCGCCCGCGTTCGCCACGGGGCCGGTGAAAACGCAGGGGTCTTCCCACGGGTTGCCCACGGGAACCTGTTTCGCCTTCGAGAGGATCATCTCCACGAGCTTCCCGTGGACGCGCCTGTCGACGATGAGACGGGAGCAGGCCGAGCACTTCTGCCCCTGGAAGCCGAAGGCCGAGCGGACGGCACCGATCGAGGCGGAGTCGAGGTCGGACGTCTCGTCCACGACGATCGCGTTCTTGCCTCCCATCTCGGAGACGTAGCGGGTCATCCACCTCTTCTGCGGAACAGGCCTGGCGATGATCTCGTTGATCCTGAGACCCACCTCGGCCGACCCGGTGAACGACACGAATCGGACATCCGGGTGGGTCACCAGATAGTCGCCGATCTCGCCACCCGAGCCAGGCACGAGGTTTATGACGCCCGCCGGAACGCCGGCCTCGTGGGCCATCTCGACGAGGCGGTACGCCAGGATCGGCGTGTCGGAGCTCGGCTTGAGGACGACGGTGTTCCCGGCGACGACCGCGGCCATCGTCATCCCGCCGAGGATGGCGAGCGGGAAGTTCCACGGGGTCACGACGGCTCCGACGCCGAGGGGAATGTAGGAGTAGCAGTTGTCCTCGGTCGAGAGTCGCGTGAGCGGTTGGTACTGGAAGTGGGTCAAGGCGAGCCGGGCGTAGTACTCGCAGAAGTCGATCGCCTCGGCGATCTCGGCGTCGGCCTCGTACCAGTCTTTCCCGATCTCGAAGGCGAGCAGGGCGAGGAGCTCGAACCGCTTCTCTCGCATCAGGGCCGCGAGGCGCAGGAGCGTCTCGGCCCTTTCCTCCGGGTTCGTCCGCGACCAGCTGGCGAAGGCCGCCTTCGCGGTGGCCATCGCCCGGTCGACGTCCTCTCGCGAACAGCTCGAGATCCGCCCGACGACGATAGAGGGGTCCGACGGGCAGAGCGAGGCGATCGTCTTCGCGGTCTCGATCGGCTTGCCGCCGATGATCGCCGGGTACGTCCGGCCGAATCCGGCCCGAACCGCTTCCACCGCGCGGCCGACACCCCGAACGTTCTCCTCGCGGCTGTAGTCGTGGATGGGGTCGTTCGCGAAACGCTTCAGAAACATCCCGGCTCCTTGCTCCCGGCCGGCGCCGCGCCACGAACGGGGCGGCCCACCAGTCCCAGGGGAGAGGAACGAAAGTCTAGCATCGGGGTCCGACGCCGACCCCAACGCGCCGGGCCCCGCCGAATCCGCCCTGGCTTCGTACGGTTTCCAACGCTTTCCGTCCTTCGCTCAAGGGTCTACGATTCCCGGTCGGGCTTTCCGAGCCCCCGCCCCCACGGATGAACCGGAGGACTGTCGAAGATGAGCTCCCATGGTACGAACGCCAGCGCCCATGAAGAGGTATCGCTGCGCGCGGAGATGAAGGAACGCACCGGCAAGAACACGGCCCGTTGCTACCAGTGCGGGAAATGCTCCGCCGGCTGCCCCATGGCCGGGGAGACGTCGCTACGCCCGCACGACGTCAT
>JACRCS010000312.1 GCA_016218905.1 Deltaproteobacteria bacterium | reverse complement strand
GCCTGTTCGATATCGTTCAACTCGATCACGAAAGGGCTTTGTCTCGGCATCGCTCCCTCCTCTGCAAGGGAAGGATACCAGACGACGCCCAGAATCGTCATGACAATACGTCACCGTATTTATGAAAAGGACCACTAAGGCCGGACGGTAGGCATGGTGGGCCTCGTCGTTCAGCACCAGGAGCGGGCCCCGGTCGTACAGGTCGCCGAGCACGCGACGGCCGAAAGCCTCGGGGCTCTCCTCCCCCTTGTTCACCACGATATAGCTCTTCCCTCCCTCAGCGTGGGGCGACTCGGGAAGGAAGCCGTGCCAGTTGGTCACGAGCACCTTGCCCTTCGCGAGCTCGGGCATGAGCTGCGAGGGGACGAGGTCGAAGGCTTGGTAGTAGTTCTCCGAGTTCTCGGGCCGAAGGACCTGCAGGCGTTCTTTGATCGTGAGGTTGGGGCAGACCACGAGCACGGCGGAAGCGTACCGGTCCCGCGAGGTCCCCCTGCCCCGGTTGCAGAACGCCCACGCGATGAGCATTGCCATGACGACGGTCTTGCCGCTCCCCGTGGCCATCTTGCAGCCGTAGCGCAGGAGGTCTGGCATGCCGGGTTCGTTCGGACGGTCCAAAAGGCGAGGGGGCACGGTTAGCCGCCGCTTCTCCTCGAAGGTCGTCTTCTGCCCCCGGCGCAGTCGGTCGTAGTCCGCCCTCGTCACGGCCATGTTCTGGTCCTGCCGCGGGAGCCTTCGCCCGGCCTCCAGGATCTCCTGGAGGTAGATGATCGTCTCCACGGCCTCCATCTGGCAGAAGAAGAGCCGCCGGAGCCGGTCGTCACGCGTCCAGTGCCGGAGCAGGTCCTTCGTTACCGTGCTCGCGCCGTCCCACCTCTTCTCGCGCCACGCCTTCACGTCTCCCCTGAGAGCGTTGACGAGGGGCAGCTCGTCGCGCTCCTCCTCGGCAACGAGGTTCATCTGGGGTCCGGTGGTCGCCTGCGTCTTATACCAATAGCTCGCGGGCCGGCGGTCTGGGTGGCGGTATGGCACGCCGGTGTCGGTCCGGTAGACCCAGTGCTCCGTCGGCTCGACGAAGGGGCTGCACAGGATGGGCTTGTTGACCGGCTGAACCGGCAGGTCCATCTCGTCTTGCTTCGGGTTCCTCGGTCTACTCATAACCGGGCTTCCCGTCGAGGCGATGCACACGCATCGCCTCATTGCCCCTCGGGTCGATCACCTTCACCGCAGCCCGTTTGTGCCTGCCGGCCGGGAACGCGAGCGAGGTCGTGCCCGAGAGGGCATCGAACGCGCCCTCGTCCACGACACCCTTGAGGGAGCGGGCGAGCTTCTGCCAGGCGGTCTTGTCGGGGAAGAACGCCTGGGTGATGCAGAACGTCCGGCCGTCGTAGTCGGCATCCAGGAACCAGGCGGCTACCTTCGAGGCGCCTGTGGGGAGGATCGTGTTTCCCACGGGGTTGTAAATGTCTACTCCCTGCATCTCGATCGTGAATTGGCCGTCCTTCACCTCCCGGAGCGTGGTTCGCGGCAGGCCGAAAACGGTAAAGAGCTGGCTTCCGGCCGTCTCCTTCAGGAGTTCGCCCATGTTCACGTCGGGGCGGATATGGGCCAGGTGGCACCGCACCCGAGGGTTCGGATCCTCCTGAAGGATGGCCTGGGCCGCGGCGTCGAAGGAAAAACCGGCGAAGACCACATCCTCGAAGCCCCGGCGGCTCGCCACTGGAAGGGCGTTCTCCACATGGTACGCCGTGACAGGCCCGAACTGCGGGCCGAAGGACACGGCCACGGTCCGGGGATCGCAGTCCTCTCCGGCGGCCTTCCACTCCCCTTCGGCGTGCAGGTACTCCGACCCAGGGCTCGCCTCCAGCCGGACGAAGGTCATCGCCTTGTTGTTCGGGAACCGCACCCCGTCGCCCCGGAGGAGGCCGATCATGCGGTCGAGGTACGCCTCAGCATTCACCGCCTCCCCGCCATGGACCGGATCAACCCCCGAACCGGCGAACGTCTCCAACTCCTCCGGCTCGCCGCCGATAGGCGTCTCGGCCGAGAGAGACTCCTCCGGAGGCATCACCGCCTCCATGGTGAACGGTCCCGACACCCGGACCACGCCCTTTACCGCCTCGGGTTGGTCGACTAGTTCCTCCTGCTCGGCGTTGGCCATGATGCAGGCGTTCACCTCGTCCATCTTCGCCCGCCAAGCCGCCCGGTAGTCGTTGAGCGCCGTCCTCAGCGCCTCGGGCCACTCTCCGTCGGTATCGAAGGGAACCTCCCACTCCTTCCAGGCCTCCTTAGGCAGCTCCCACCGCCGCCGGTCCGCGTCGGTGATGGCCCGCTTGCCCTCCCGCTTCTCCTTATCCAGGAGCTTGGTCTGGAGCCGGCGACGCACGTCGGGGCTGGCCGCCGTCAAGGCGCGGTTCAGCGCCGCGAGCCTTTCCGCCAGGATCGGCTGGTGCCGGACGAAGATCAGATCCAAGGCGGTGTTCTGGGCGATGCTCTTGAGGGTGATGTGGGGCACGGTCTTGTAGACGAACCCCCTGGAAGGGTCCGTGCCGTCACCGCCTTCTTGGACCTTGTGGAAGGGAAACGTGGCCGTCAGGAGTCGCTGGCGGGCCAGAGCCAGGGCGACTCGGCTGGTGTCGATTGTTACCCACCGCCGGCCCCATTGCTCGGCCACATGCGCCGTGGTGCCGCTGCCGCAGGTGGGGTCAAGCACGAGGTCGCCGGGGTCCGTGGTCATGAGGAGACAGCGCTCGATGACCTTGGCGTTCGTCTGCACGACGTAAATCTTAGCGTCAGCAAAACCCGCTGTAGTCGTGTCGTCCCACAGGTTCGTGAGTGCAAATGCCGGGAAATCGTCAAAATAGCGCACATAGGAGAGCGTGTTTCCCAAACCGAGCAAACGGCGAGCCAAAACTAAACGGGCCATCCCCGGCACGTTTGTCTTCCAACCGCCCTTGCCAGGTCTGTATGTGACGCCGTCGACAGTCACATCGAAGACCGTTGTTTGCGCAGTCCTGACCGTCTGCGATGTCAAGTTATCTGCCCGAAAGACTCTAGCTCCATGCGGCGGTTCTTGATCGCCGTTCGTCGCCCGTGCTCGGCACCCATCTGGATCTTCAATCCACGTATAGGCCCCTCCTCCGGCACCCCCGACTTCCTTGGAGCGAAAGACTTGGTGGTACTTTACGCGTTCCATGTCTTTTGCGTACCAGATGAGGTAGTCGTTCGTTGCCGCCAAGACGTTAGTGCCTCCTGCAAAACTGCCAGCACCAGAGGTCTTTTTGAAGGTAATCAAAGACACTAAGTTCTGACTGCCAAACACTTCGTCGAGCACGCAGCGGAGCCTGTGCAGATTCTCGTCCGAGATCTGCACAAAGATGCTCCCGGTGTCTGTCAGCAGCTCTCGGCACAGCACCAAGCGGTCCCGCAGGTACGCCAGGTAGGAGTGGACGCCAAGGGTCCACGTGTCACGGTACGCCTTGACCATCTCGGGCTCGCGGGTGAGGTCCTGCTCCTTTTCCTTGACGTCGCGCTTGCCGATCTCGGGCTGGAAGTTCGAGGCGAACTTGATCCCGTAGGGCGGGTCCATGTAGATCATCTGGACCTTGCCGGCGAGGCCCTCGCGGTGGGCGAGGCTCGCCATGACCTGAAGCGAGTCGCCGAGGATCATGCGGTTCGCCCAGTCGACGTCGTGCTGGTAGAACTGGACCGCCTTGGCGTAGTCCAGCTTCGGATCTGCGAAGAGGTCACGCTGCACGTCCTCCCGCGCCGCGACCTTGAGGATCGCCTGGGTCGCAACCCGCTCGTGGATGTGCAGGGCCACGGGATCGACCGCGAAGCCCTTCTTTTCCCGCTTCCCCGCCCACTCCAGCCACGGTTCCTGGTGGCGTAGCGCCTGTGTAAGGGTCTGCGCCTCCTCGGCCGTTAGGGCGCGCGTCCTCGCT
This sequence comes from Deltaproteobacteria bacterium, assembly GCA_016218905.1. The sequence continues at coordinate 943 of JACRCS010000312.1, read as the reverse complement.
GCCTCCAGCAACTGCGGCAGTTTGTCCGGCCCGGCCGTTGGGTCGAACCGGAGCACCGGTGGGAGGTGCGGGTTGTAAGCGTACTCGATCTTCCTGGCTTCCTTGACCTTGCCCTGGGCAGCCAACCCAGCGGGCGGGATGTTCTTCCGCTTGGCGTCGTGGCGATAGTCGAGCACGGAAGGACCCGTCTGCTCGTGGGCAGCAGGCTTGTTGCCCCCTCTGGGCTTCCGCTTCGGAGCAGGCGCAACCGGTGGTGGAGCCAGCACAGAGACGTCACCCCCTTGTCCATCGGGTCCTAAGACTTCTACAAGCCGACGTGTTTCATCAGCGCTAGGAGAAGCCTTCCCATTCTCCCACTGCGACACGCGCACCTGGTGGGTACCGACGAGCTTGCCAAGCTCGGCTTGGCTTAGCTTCTTGGCGCTCCTGCCGCTCCTGATCCAGTCAGCCGCACTCACAGTACCTCCTCCACCTCGTAGGGTCTCGCCACAGCATAAGCCAGAACACAACTAGCCACCCCGCGGTGACGACGCGGCGGGTGGCTGGGAACCCTTGGTGCTCCTAGTCTCTGGTGCCCCCGCCGTGCAGCAAAACGGGGGCATTCTAGAGCAAACACGGCGTACGTGTCACGAAGGCGCAATTACGTCTCGGCTCGCGGGCACCTCGATTGGGGGGCGATCTGCCCCAAAGCTGGCGACACCCGCATCCGGCCAGTTGCGAATGGCGCCCGCAGGTACGCCGAGGACGGGAGCTGCGGGCCCTCCGCCGCCCCTTCGGGTCGCGTGGAAAGCTCCAGGCCCGGCGGAGAACCGTCCGGTCGGTTCTCCGCGCCTCTTCCTCCGCCCCATCTCCCGCCTGCCTGTACCTTTTTGCTCGTCCTTCGACTTCCTCCTAAGGCATCTCCCTCGAACACTTCCTGCCCCGGCGGAAACCCTCAGGAAGT
>JACRCS010000313.1 GCA_016218905.1 Deltaproteobacteria bacterium | reverse complement strand
TGTACGCAGCAAGCGGTTGCAGGAAGCTCTCGACCGCCTCAAGGCGCACCTGAAGACGCAGCGCCTGCGGTCCACGAAGCAGCGCGAGGCCATCCTCGAGGCGTTCCTCAGCGAGGATTCCCACGTGAGCGTCGAGGAGCTGTACGACCGCCTCCACGCTTCTCACCCGTGCATCGGGCACGCTACGGTGTACCGTTGCATGAGTCTCTTCGTCGAAGCCGGGCTCGCGAAGGAAGGCCGCTTCCACGAGGGAAGGGCTCGCTACGAGCCGGGCTTCGACGCCGACCACCACGACCACCTGATCTGCCTGAAGTGCGGTCAGATCGAGGAGTTCGAAGATTCCACCATCGAGCGGATCCAGGAAGAGATCGCGGGCAGCCGCGGCTTCGACGTGACCTACCACCGCCTCGAGCTCTACGGAGTGTGCGGGAAGTGCAAGCGGCAGGCGTGAGGAGAAGAGGCCGCCTTCGCACGTTTTGACACCTCGAAAACGGAAATGGTATAAGACCACCGCGCCGATCAAGAATGACGCGACGAAACTTCTTATCCAGAGTGGCGGAGGGACCAGGCCCTGTGAAGCCACAGCAACCGCTGCCCGCCCGGGCAGACCGGTGCTAACTCCTGCGGGGCCTGACGCCCCGAAAGATGAGAGGGCCGGCCAACACGAGGGGAGAGACGCCGCAAGGGGTCCTCGCCCGCCCTTCGCCTTCGAGCCGCCCCAGGAGGTTCCAGTGGTCCGATTCCCGAATGCCGCTGCATTCGAGCGGCGCCGCATCCCGGCCCGCTGCGTTGCTCGTCGCTCCAATACTGGCCGGTATCCTCGTTCCTCGCGCCTTGCGGCTCCGGGCGCGGCGCCGCTCTCGGTGCCGCGCGCCATCCGGGAAACGGACCACCCGTGACGCGCTCCCCACGGGAAGAGGGGGTGGGTCTGGTCACCCCCCAACGGGTGGTGCTCTGCCATCCGCCTGACGAGCTGTACCTACAGAGCGGTCGGATCCTCGGGCCCATCGAGGTCGCCTATGAGACCTACGGCGAGATCTCCCCCGCTCGCGATAATGCGGTCTTGGTCTTTCACGCGCTCTCCGGGGACGCCCACGCCGCCGGCAGGCACGCGCCCCAAGACCCCAAGCCCGGCTGGTGGGACCCGATGATCGGGCCGGGCCGCGCGCTGGACACCGACCGGTACCACGTGATCTGCGCGAACGTGCTCGGAAGCTGTAAGGGAACGACCGGGCCGGCGAGCATCAATCCGCGCACGGGGCGGCCCTACGGCATGCAGTTCCCCGTCATCACGGTCCGGGACATGGTCCGGGTGCAGGCCCTCCTCCTCGACCATCTCCAGATCGACCGCGTCCTCTGCGTCATCGGCGGGTCCATGGGCGGCATGCAGGCGCTCGAATGGGCGGTTCGCTACCCTTCCCGGGCCGTTCTGGCCGTCCCGATCTCGACCACCGGCGCGTCTTCGCCCCTTTCCATCGGCTTCAATAAGGTGGGGCGCAGGGCGATCATGAGCGATCCCAACTGGCGGGGCGGGAACTACTACGGCCAGGAACCCCCGCGGGACGGGCTCGCCGTGGCCCGGATGATCGGCCATCTGACCTTCATGAGCGACGACTCGATGCGCCGCAAGTTCGACCGCCGCATCTCCGGCCGCGAGGGCATCTACGCCTTCACCGCGCAGTACGACGTCGAGCGCTACCTGCACTACAACGGCTACAGCTTCACCGACCGCTTCGACGCGAACAGCTACCTCTACATCACGAAGGCGCTCGATGTCTTCGACCTCGCGGACGGGTTCGCGGGGGGGATGGAGGAGGCCCTCGCCCAGTGCACGGCGAGGCTGCGGTTCATCACCTTCACCTCCGACTGGCTCTATCCGCCCGGCGACACGGACGTGATGGAGAAGACGCTGCGGAGCCTCCACAAAGACGTCGAGCACATCCGCGTCCCCAGCGACTACGGGCACGACGCGTTCCTCGTCGAGTACGACCTCTACGCGCACCACGTCGCGCGCGTCCTGGACGAGGCGTACGGCGAGGTGAAGGCGGGGGAGACGTTATGACTCACTGGTGACAAGATCCCGGTGGGGACGCCCCTCCGGTGCCCCATCTGTGAGAGCGGCCTCCAGGCCGCGATGCTCTTTCCCGGGGTCGGCCTTCGGCGGAGATCGTGGTCTGGAGACCACTCCCACAAAGTCTCCGAACCCTCGCACTTCCGGGTGGAAGCTCACGAGCACACTCCGCAAGCCCGGCAGACCCCTGGAAGGCAGGGGAAGGGGAGCCTCGTCGACGAGCCCGCCGCCTCCCGCTCCCGGAGCAGGTGCTCCCTCGAGGGGAGACCCCCGATGAAGTCCCATGGGAAGCGTTCGCCGGGAGCCCGTTCGCGGTCCAGAACCGCAGCGGCGAGAGCCGACCTCAGGACCGAACGCCAGTCTCCCGTGCGGCTCGCCTCCGCGAGCAGCGGAGCGACCTCCCGGCCTCCTCGCGAGAGCAGTCCCTGCACCCGCGACCACTTGGGCGCCTCGGCCACGACTCGGACGCCACGATGTCTCGCCGCTCCCCGCTCCAGCGAGCGGATCCTCGCTCGGAGGTCTGCCTCGGACAGCATCGGTTCCCACTGGAAGGGCGTGTGCGGTTTCGGGACGAAGGGCGCGACGCTGAGCGTCACGGAGCCTCTCCCCATCGCCTGGCGCGCCTCCACTGCCAAGTCGCCCAACGCCGAGACGTCCGCCTCCTCCTCTCCGGGCAGGCCCACCATCCCGTAGATCCTCAGGCTCTCCAGCCCGGCCGCGCCGGCAAGTCGCGCCGCCCGCAGGAGATCCTCCCGCGAGATCCCCTTTCCGAGCCTCTGCCGGAGCCTCTCTCCCCCGCCCTCGGCCGCGATCGTCAGGGTCTTCAGCCCTCCTCGCACGAGGAGGCCGAGGACCTCCTCGTCGAGGCTCTCGGCTCGGAAGGAGGAGACGGTGAAGCCCGCAGCCCGCTCGAGGCACTCCCGCGCGAGACGACGGAAGTCCGGGTGGTCCGAAACCGCGGCGCCGACGAGGCCGAGCCGACCGGCGCCGGCGCCGGAACGGACGAAGGGGGCGAGCGTTTCAAACGGCAGGAAGCGAGCCGGTCGGGTCGCGTGACCCGCGGCGCAAAAACGGCAGGCGTGGGGACAGCCTCGGCTCACCTCCAGCAGGTAGGCGCCTCCGAACGCGTCCTCGCTCGCGAGGATGTGCGTCCGGGCGGGGTCCCAGGGCTCGACCGCCCAGACCCGTTCGACGGTGACCGGGGCTCTCCCGGTGGGCGCACGGCCCAGGAGCCGTCCGCCCTCCTCGTCGGTGCGGTAGCGGGACGGAACGTAGACGCCCGGCAGGCCCCGCTCCGCCAGGAGATCGAGGACCTCGGACCGCGGAAGCGTGCGGTACGCCGCGAGGAAGGCGTGGAGCGCAACCAGGCCCGCCTCTGCCTCGCCCAGATAGACGACGTCGAGGAAGGGCGCGAGCGGCTCGGGGTTGAGGGTCGCGGCCACCCCGCCGGCGAGCACGAGCGGATCGCTCGGGCCGCGCTCCGCCGCCAGGAGAGGGACGCCGCCGGCCGAGAGCATCCGAAGGGCCTCGGGGTAATCTCCCTCGAAGGAGAGGCTGAGCGCGACGGCGTCGTAGGCGGAGAGTGGCTTTCCGCTCTCCAGGCTCTCCGGGTGGTCCGAAAAGGCCCGGTGGCAGCGGCTCTCCTCAAAGCCCGAGAGAAGGTGCAGGAGGGTCTGAAACCCGAGGTTCGCCATCCCGACGAAGTAGCGGTTGGGATACGCGAGGACGTAGGAGAGCGCCGTCCCGCCTGCCGGCCGGGCCCGCGGAAGCTCGAGCACCCGCTCGGCCGTAAAGCGCGCGCGGCCTCCGGCGCTCACGACGATTCCCCCCGGGAGCCGTCGCACCGGCTCAAGCGGGCGCCGTCCCAGGCCGATGTCATGGGGACGCGTCCGGAAGGGAGCGCCGGCCCCACCGCGACGGAGCCGCCGGGACGCGGGCCTCGCTCCGCCCGGACGGAGCGCTGGAAGAGGGGCATCCAGGAGGCGCCATGGACAAGGAAACCTTCCACAAGATTCTCACCGCCGCGACCAGAGCCGAGGCGAGCGACATCCACCTGAAGGTGAGCACTTCGATCCTCCTCCGCGTCAACGGCGTGCTGCAAGAGGCGAAGAGCCCCGCGCTCACCCCTCAGGATACCCGAGCGGTCGCGGAAATCATGCTCGAAGGGACGCACGAGCCGCCGCCGGTGGACGCCATCCGCGAGTGGGACGGTTCCTATTCGCTCGCCGGTGTCGGGCGGTTCCGCGTGAACATCTACCGGCAGAGGAACACGTTCGCCGTGATCCTCCGGGCGATTCCCTTCGAGGTCCCGAGCCTCGACGGGCTCGGACTGCCCCCGGTCCTGAAAGAGATCGCGGTCGAGGAGAGGGGGCTCGTGCTCGTTACCGGCGTCACCGGGAGCGGCAAGACGTCGACGCTGGCTGCGATCGTCGATTACATCAACGAGCGGCAGCGCTGCCACATCCTCACGATAGAAGACCCGATCGAGTTCATCCACAAGAACAAACGGAGCTCCATCAGCCAGCGCGAGCTCGGGCTGGACACCGCAAATTATAGCGTCGCACTGCGCGCCGCGCTGCGCCAGGACCCGGATATCATTCTCGTCGGCGAGATGCGCGACACCGAGACGATCGACATTGCCCTCAAGGCGGCCGAGACGGGCCACCTGGTCTTCAGCACGGTCCACACCACCGACGCGGCCAAGACCGTGGGCCGGCTCATCAGCGTCTTTCCGCCCCAGGAGCAGAACATGGTCCGCATCCGCCTCGCCGAGAACCTGAAGGCGACGGTGAGCCAGCGGCTCCTGCCGAAGAAAGGGGACAGAGGCCGCGTCGCGGCCGTCGAGGTCCTCCGGATGACCAAAACCATCGAGGAGTGCATCAAGGATCCGCTACGGACCCACGAGGTCAAGGACGTGATCGAAGAGGGCCGGGACGCCTACGGCACCCAGTCTTTCGACCAGCACCTGATGGATCTCTTCAACCGGGGAGTGATCGACTTCGAGACCGCGCGGTCCGCGGCCACCAACCCCTCGGACTTCGAACGCGCCGTCCTGCTCAACACCGGCGGGGCCATACCGGAGTAGCCCCTATCCACTCCCCCCGAAGAGCGCCTGCAGCCAGTCCTTCCAGCCGCGATGGGGCTGCTCTCCGGCGGGGACTTCGCACTGTCCGGCCACCGCGCACCGTAAGGCCGCTTTCTGCTCGGCGTCGAGGCCGGAGGGCGTCGTGACCCACACCTGCAGGTAGAGGTTTCCGCGTCGGCCGGGATGCCGGAGCACGGGGAGGCCCCTCCCCTCCAGCACCTTCACGGTTCCCGACTGGATCCCCTCCTCCACGTCGACTGTGAGCGGGTTCCCGTCCGGCCCGGGGAGCTCTACGGTCCCCCCCTCGACCGCCTTCAGGAGGTCGATCCGCAAGGGCGAGAAGAGGTCGGCCCCCCGCCGCTCGAAGAGCGGGTGCTCCTCCTCCTGGAGGGTGATGTAGAGGTCGCCGGGGATCCCGCCCGCGATTTCCTCGCCCTCCCCCTCGAGCCGGACCTGTTGACCCTCTTCGACCCCCGCCGGTATCGAGACCTCTACGATCTTCTCCCGGCGGGCGACGCCCTCGCCCGAACAGTGGGGACAACGCTCGGTAACCCTCTTCCCGGACCCGCCGCACTGGGAGCATCCGGTGGTCGACTGGATCGTGGCGAATCCCTGCCGGAGCAGCCGGGTCACCGTCCCCCTCCCCTGGCACGCGGGACAGGTCTGGATGGCCTCCGGCCGCGCGGCGCCCGTCCCGCCGCATTCCGGGCACGGCCCGGGCTTTCGCACCTTCACCTTGCGCTTCGTGCCCGTGGCGACCTCCGCCAGCGTGACCGTCAGCCGGTAAGAGAGATCGCGTCCCTTGCGCACGCGCGTCCGGGCGCCCGCCCGCCCGAAGCCGAAACCGAGCCCCAGGTCGCCGAAGATGTCGCCGAAGCTCGCGAAGATGTCCTCGAAGCCCCCGAAACCGTGGTGAACGCCTCGGGCGTTGAGGCCTTCCTCGCCGTAGGCGTCGTAGAGTCTGCGCTTCTCGGGATCCGTCAGGACCTCGTAGGCCTCTGCGCACTCCTTGAACTTCTCCTCGGCGACCCGGTCTCCGGGGTTTCGGTCGGGATGGTAGAGGAGCGCCGCCTTCCGGTAGGCCTTCTTTACGTCATCGGCGCTTGCGCTCCGCTCGACGCCCAGCACTCCGTAATAGTCCTTCCCCATGGTCTCTCTCTCCTCCTGAGCAGAGCGACTTCATAAAGTCTTGAGGCAGGGGTGTCAAGAGGGGGACGGGTGGCGATATACTTCGAGCTCGGCAGAGAGATACTCTCTCCTCTGGCCGGCTGCCCGCGGGGGCTTCCCCGGGGCCGATGATCCCTCCCGACTTCAGGTGTCCGAACCCCATGTCCACGCGTCCTTGCCGAACCGCTCTCCTCCTCTTCGTACTGACGGCCGTCCTGGCCTGGGGGGCTTCCGCGCGGGCCGCTACCACCCCGGCTCCGCGCGAGGCCGCCCGGGAGCTCGCCCGACTCGGAGAAGAGGCACAGCGCCGCTCGCTCCTCGCCCTCGATCCCGAGGACCTCCTGCCCAGGCTCGAGAACGCCGTCTCCCCCGACCGCGCGGGCTGGGCCTATCGCAACCCTCTGACGGCGGCCCTGGCGCTGGCAGCCGGCGGCGTCGAGGCCCTCTACCAAGCGGGGCTCGAGAAGCTCGCGCAGGAAGACCTCGAAGAGTCGGCGTACTACCTGGCGCGCGTACGGTCGCTCCAGCCCCAACACCGACGCGCCCGCGACGGCGCCTTCTGGCTCGGAGAGATCCGCCGCCGGGAAGGCCGGACCGACGAAGCGATGGCCTTCTTCCGGCTCGTGTCGGGCGAGCACGCACGAGAGGCGTCCTATCGGCTCGCTCGGCTCCTCGACGCGCGCGGGCGGGCTGAGGACGCCCGAGACGTCTGGAAGTAGATCGCCGAGGAAGGAGGCGGTCCGCACTGCGCCGAGGCGCTCCTGCGGCTCGGTTGGGAAGAGCTCGCGCGGACGAACACCCACGCCGCCTCCGATTACTTCGACCGCACCGTGCGCTCGGCGGAGGGCTCCTCTGCGGGCGCCTTCGTCCGGACCGCGGCGTCTTTCGGCCTCGCCGTCTCCAAGCACCAGCTGGGCGAGCTCGGGCCCGCGGAGAGCGGGCTCGTCCGGGTCCTCCTGGAGGCTCCCGACCACCCGGTCGCTCCCGCGGCGGCCCTCGCCCTCGCCTCGACCCTCGCCGCCGGCGGGAAAGCCCATGAGGCCGAAGCACGCTTCTCCTGGGTTCTCTCCCTCGGGACCGCTCCCCGCCTCGCCCTCCCGGCGCGGTACGGCAAGACCCGCCTTCTGGCCGAGCGCGGCGACATCGAGGCTGCCGAAGAGTGCGCGCGCGGGTTTCCTCCCGACGCCGAGCCCTTCTGGAGGGCCAGCGCGTTGCTCGCAGTCGGCTGGGGCCGCTTCGAGCGAGGTCAACCCGAGCTCGCGCTGCCGGCCTTCGAGGAGGCGCGCCTCCTGCCCTCGGACGCGGCTGCCCTGGCCTCCTACATGGCCGGCGCGTCCCTCTACGCGTTGGGCCGGCTTCCGGAGGC
>JACRCS010000311.1 GCA_016218905.1 Deltaproteobacteria bacterium | reverse complement strand
GAAGCGCCCGCTTCGTCAGCACCCCGGCCAGATGGCGCCGGTACTCCGCCGAGCCCCGGATGCTGTCGCGGGCGCGGCTCGCCGCGCTGGCGAGCTTCCCCGCCTCGGCGAGCGCGGCGTTGGAGACCTTCTTGCCCCGGAGGAAGGCCTCCGCTTCCCGAGCCCGGATGACCGTAGGCGCCGACGAGGAGAGGACGACGCGGGCGTCGATCAGGGTGTCTCCCTCGAGGGCCACGGAGGCGGCCGCGCCGACCACGGCCAGGGCCCCGGAGCGGCGCAGGCCGAACTTGATGTACGTGCTGCCGGTCGTGGCCTGTTCCGGAATGACGATCTGCGTCAGGATCTCGTCCGGACGGATGTCGCACTGCGCGGCCCCGACGAAGAAGTCTTCGAGGGCCAGCGTGCGCGCACCGGCGACTCCCTCGAGCCGGATGGTCGCCCGGAGCGCGATCAGGATGGGCGGCAGGTCGGCCGACGGGACCGCGTTGACGATGTTCCCGCCGACGGTGCCCAGGTTTCGGATCTGGTTCGAGGCCATCTGATGGGCAGCCTGGGAGATCGAGAGGTAGCTACCCTGGACGACCGGCGACCCGAGGAGGTCGTTGTGCGTGGCGAGCGCTCCGATCACGAGCCCCTCCCCCGGGACCTGCCGGATCTCTTTCAGCCCCTTCAGGTTCCGGAGCGAGACGAGGATCTCGGGCGCGAGCGAGCCCTGCTTCATCTTGTGCAGGAGGTCCGTGCCTCCGGCGAGCACCTTGGCGCGCGGGCCGAACTCAGCCAGCAGCCGGCACGCCTCCGGCACCTGCTCCGGGGCGTAGTACTCGAAGTCTGGGAGAAACATGGTCCGTACCTCCGCTTTGCTGAACGGCCTTGAGATGGGTACCTCGTTCTTCACAGAGAACGAACTTGCCGAGCCTAGTGCAATCTTGAGAAGAAATGGCACCGCTGTCAACTCAAAAAACCGCCACAGTGCGTCTTTGTGAACAAGCACCTGGCGCGCGTCGCGGTTTCCAGATCCGTTCATTATGGCGAACCATGCCGCCCGAACACGGTTCGCCCGAAGACGGTCCTTCTCGATTGATGACTGGAAACACAAAACTGACAACTCCATCCGGAAAGGCACTTTCCGGATGGACACGTAGCAGCTTGCGACCACGGCGCCCCCACGTCAACTGGGGCGATTCGGCACCGAGGAGCGGTGGGTGGGGTAGCCGTCGGAGAGGACCGGCAAGCGGCCTTGCCGGAAGGGGGAGGGTGCCGGATGGCCGCCTGGGCAGCCATCCGGGTATGACGTGGGACCGTCCTCAGCCGCCGGCCAGGAGCACCAGGAGCGACACGACGTCGCCGTTCGCCACGGGAGCGGTGAGCTCGTTCGGGTAGGCGGTCTTTCCGTTGACCAGGACTTCGATATAGCCCTTCAGCTGGCCGGGCTTGGCGAACATCTTCTTCTCCGCTCCCGGAAACCTCCGGACGACTTCCTTGATGCAGTCTCCGGTAGTGCAGGCGTCCACCTGCAACTGCGTCTCGACACCTTCGTTGAGAAACGAGTGGAGCCTTACCGTGACGCCCATTCCTCACCTCCCGGCCTGCGCCGAGCATCCGGTCGGCGAGGCACGGGGAGACAAGTCTCCTCCCGTGCCCGGATCCGCCGGCGGACGGCTCGTCAGCCCTCGTACTGGATCGTCGCCCCGAGCTTCTTCGCCTCCGAGATCTTGAGGGCCGCGTCGCGCTTGCGCAGGAGGCTCTCCCTCCCCGGTTCTACGAAATCGACCGCCTTCACGTCGCAGAACCGCACGCACTGGGGATCCCCATCGCAGAGGTCGCACTTGAAGACCTTCTGGGTGTCGGCGTTGAAGTTCATCGCGCCGAAGGGGCAGACGGCGACGCAGGACCGGCAGCCGATGCAGACGTTCGGGTCGACCGAGACGGTCGCGGTGCCGTCGTCGCGGGAGATGGCCTTCACCGGGCAGACGTTCATGCACGGGGCGTCCACGCACTGGCGGCACGCCATCGGAATGTAGAGCCCTTCCCACTCCCACTTCTCGACCTTGATGCGGGCCTTGGCGGGATTGGAGACGTTATCGTGATACACGGAGCAGACCAGCTCGCACCGCCTGCAGCCCGTGCACTTCTCGTGGTTGATCATGAGCGCCTTTGCCTTCCCGTTCATCGATATCCTCCTATCGCGTGAGAGCGGAACCATCAGACTCGGGACGGCTCGGAATCGATCTTGTCGAGTCCGAGCTCTTTCAACGTCTCCGGAGTAGGCACGCCGAGCTCGTCGAGCCCCTTGTGCTGGTAGAATTCTGCCCTCATCTGATTGAACTTCTCCCTATCGATGACGGAGCCGATGACATCAGGCGCCCCGCGCCTGCAGGGTTCGTCGAAGTATCGGTCGACGAGGACGTCCCCCGTGGCCGGATCGTCTCTTTCGAACCCTTCGCGGAGGTTGAAGAGCTTCTCGACCATGTTTCCTCGCCGGGCGACGTCCCAAATCTGCTCGGGGGTCAGCTCCAGACCCGTGTTGTAGTAGAGCACCTTCGACCAGTCCTCGAAGTTCGGAAGCGTCGCGCCGAGGAAGGTCGTGTGGTACTTGCAGATCCCGAGGCAGTCGACGCCCATGTAAGTGTTCTCCTGCCAATAGACCTGCCAGGGCTTCCCGACGTACTCCCGGTGGTCGGAGCTCAAGGGCCCCTCGTAGGGCACCGGGCTGCCGTAGATCTTCCGCAGGACCGGTTCCGGGAGGTGGTAGAGGTCGATTGCCGGGCGGCTCCTCAGGTGGTCCGAGCCTCTCGACGCGGTGGCGATGTTGAGCGCCAGCCCGGGGGTGGCCCTCTCGTCCGAGTGGAGGTTGTTCATTCCCTTGACGTGGACGAGATACTTGCCCGAGTCCTTGCCGATCTTCCCGGCCGCGCGCAATCCGCCCTCCGCCAGCACGTCGCCCAGCCAGGTGTCTCGCTTGCAGATGTGGTGGATCATCTCGATCATAGCGTCGTCGTTTCCGAAGCGCAGATCGAGTCCGTCGGTCTGCTTCGGGGTCAGGATCCCGTGCTCGTAAAGCTCCATGGCCCACGAGATCAGGCTGCCGATCTCGAGGTTGTCGACGCCGTACTGGTCCACGAGGTGGTTGGCCATGAGGAGAGAGTCGAGGCTGGTGCACCCGGTTTCTGAACAGAAGGCGCCCTGGGAGGTGTACTCCGGGCCCTCGTCGTACTTCCCGGCGAGGCCGTACTTCCGCGCCAGCGGGGTGTCGGGGACCTTGTACTTGGCGCGACAGTGCACCTGGCAGCCGAAGCACGCGGCCATGTTGTACTCGCCGACGGACTTCTTCGACCACTCGTCGAGGTTCTCCGGCTCGATCTCGTCGGCGTAGAGGAGTTGGTTGTACTCGAAGTTGTTCGTCCGGACGCCGCCCCAGGAGTTGGTCGCGCCCCAAATGAAGGGCGTTCCCAGGGCCCCCATGGTCTGGTTCACCTTGGCGCTCGTGATCTGCTCGATGAAGCGTTTGTCGAAGTCGAGCGCCTCGCGCGGGTGGGCGATCTTCAGGTCCATGGTGCCCCGGGCCGCCACCAGTTTGAGGTTCTTGGACCCCATGGTGGCGCCGCCGCCGCCGCGGCCGTTGGCGTTCTTGATGCCGGTCATGACGTTGGCGTAGCGGACGACATTCTCCCCGGCGGGCCCGCAGACGACCGCCTTGACGTCGTTGTCCCCGAGCTCTTCGCGGAGGGCCCACTGGGCTTCGGTGACCGACCTCCCCCAGAGCCCCCTCGCGTCGCGGATCTCGACCTCGCCGTCGTGGACGAAGAGGTAGCTCGGTTTCGGCGCCTTCCCGACGGCCACCACGTGGTCGAACCCGGCCCAGCGGAGCTCCGGCGCGAAGAAGCCGCCCAGGCTCCCGCTGCCGAGCAGGTTCGTCAGCGGGTTCTTGCACATCACGTCCGTTCGGGCGCTCGCGGAGGCCAAAGTGCCGCCGAGCACGCCGGCGCTGAAGATGACCGCATTGTCCGGCCCCACGGGGTCGCAACCGGGTTTGGCGTACTTATAGAGGAGGTAGGCGGCGAGTCCCCGCCCTCCGAGGAAGGCCTTCCTCACGTCGAGCGTGATCGTCTTCTTCTCGATCGCGCCGGTGGTGAGATTTACGATGGCGACTTTTCGGTCCAGCGGCATGTCACTTCCCCTCCTTCTGCTCGGACAGCCGGGCGAACTGCTCGTTTGCGAGTCTCTGATTCGTCTCCCACACCGGGCCTCGGATCCGCGGGAAGCCCGCCTTGACCCAGAAGATGCGCCATTCGGAGCCGCACCGCTCACAGCGCGCCTGGCTCGCTCCCGGCGCCGGGGTGATGCGGCCGATGCAGCTCGGATTGTGGCACCTCACCTGCCCGTAGGTCCGGGTCGCCCGAAGACTTTCAGCCGTCGACAGTCTCTCCTCCGCCATCGCAATCCTCCTTCTGGGGTGAAGTAGGAACCTCCGGATGGGTCGAGCAGGGGCTCACCGTCGATCCCTTCGACGGCCTACCCGGCTGCCTCGACAGACCTGAACGCCTTGTACGCCTCGTTCAGCAGCGCGAGCGGGTGCCGGACGACGGCACCGGTGCCCGCCTGCACCTGGAGACCGCAACCGCCGCAGTCGGTCACGACCACGTCCGCCCGGGAGGCCCTGACCTCTGCCCACACCTTCCCGGCGATGGCCACCGACCGATCGTAGTTCTGCTTCTTCATGCCGTAGGACCCGCCCATGCCGCAGCACGCCGTGTTGGCTCCCGCGAGCTCCAGGCCGGGGATGAGGCCCAGGAGGTCCACCGCGTCTCGGATCTCCTGCACCTTCAGGTGACACGGATTGTGATAGAAGACCCGCACGTCGAGAGGTCCGAAGTCCGTGTTGAGCCGGCCCGACCGGTGCAGGCGGGAGAGGTACTCACAAGCGTCGTACACGCGCTCCGAGACGAACCGCGCCTCCGGGCCGTCGAAGAAGGGCAGGCCCTCGCGGCGGAGCATCAGGTTGCAGCTCGGGCAGGTGGTGAGGACGTCGTGTCCCGGCGCGGCCGCCTCGGCGAGCGCTCGAACGTTGGCTTCGAAGTTCTTCCTCGCCCCTTCCAGATTGCTGTTCGCCATCTGCGGCATCCCGCAGCACTTCGTCTCCGGCACGATCGCCCGAAGACCGTTCCTCTCCATCACCTCGACGAAGGAGCGGCCGATCTCCGGGCCGTAGTAGTCGGCGAAGCAGCCGGTGAAGTAGACGATGTGCCGGCTCACGGCGCCCTCCCCTTCAACCAGGCCCGGAAGGTCCTGCGCTGGAAGGCCGGAAGGTTGGCCTTCCGGTGAATGCCGGCCAGGAGCTGAATGCACGCCCGGGCCGCGGGCTGCCTCGTCACCCAGGTGGAGAGCGGGGCTGCCAGGCCGCCGACCTTCGCCAGGAGCTCGGGATCGTCGAGCAGGCGTTTCTTCCAGCCCCGGGGGTGCCGCCGGTAGTGCTCGATCTGGGAGCGCCAGAGGAGAGTCGGCAGGTCGATCCCCACCGGGCACTCCACCTGGCAGCGCCCGCAGTGGAGGCAGGCCTCCACCGAGGGGGCGAGGCCTTCGAGGAAGGCGAAAAGGTAGTTCTTGGGGCTGAAGACCATGTCCCGCTCGAAGAGCAGGTGCTGGCCGACGGGGCACTGCCGGGCGCACGCCCTGCAGTCGATGCAGAGGAAGAGGTCGCGGAAGTCGCCTCGGAGGAGGTCGCTTCGCCCGCCGTCGAAGAGGATCACGTGGACGAGGGGCCCCTCGGTCGCGGGTGCCGGCTCTACGCTGTCGAAGTCGTACTTCTCCGCCTCGTCGGGCATGAGGTCCAGCAGAACGGTCTCCAGACCGAAGGTGCCCATCGCCTGCGCGTGAAAGAGTGCGTCGGCCTCGTCCTTCAGGATCTTGTCGACCGCCACGACGAGGATGATCGTCTTGGCCTGCTGCAGGTCCTTGGCGATGTTCGACATGTGCTGCAGGAAGAAGATCGAACCATCCTCGGCAGAGATGGCGTTGACGCCCAGGATGGCGACGTAGTCGCGGCGGCCGGAAGGGAGGAGGTGGTCGATCCTGTGCCGGACGTCGAACGATTCGAGGAGGTTCCGGTCGTGCATGCCCGGCAGGGCCCAGTAGTCCTGGAGTCGCTTCTGGAACCTCCCCTCCTCGAAGTTCTGGAATTCCGTGTAGTAGCGAAGGTAGGTCCGGAAGCCTGCCTGGCACAGCCCCGGGCGCAACTCATTGATGACGACGTTCGACTTGTTGATGGACGCGAGGCGGGTGGTCCCCGCGACTTCCGAGATGCGGGCGATCGCCTCGCCTGCATCCGTGGCGGTGACGGTCTGCACCCCGGGGAACTTCGCGAGGGTGCGCCCCAGCTCGGCTCGGAGCGCTTCGTGGTCGCTCCTCGCGCGCTCGCGGACTTCGGCCAGGCACGCCTTCAGGGCAGCGGGGTCCGGGGGTTTCTCCTTCCGGACGAAGACCCCGGCTGCTCGATGGCTGCCCCGTTCGGAAGACGGTTCGACGATCCGGAGAGGGGGAAGATCGGTCATGGCCTGGCTCTCCGCTCCTTTCCCGGCCGTGTCTCTCTGCCGGTTGGCGGGCGTGCCGATCCAATGGACTTCGATCCTGCCGGGTACCGATTTCGTCTTCGGACTGACTGGGAAGGCCGCCGACAGGGCCTTCGCGTGCGAGAGCGAGAGAGCGTCAGAGCGGCGCCGGGTGAGACGTCGAGAACCCCGCGGAGCGAACGGAGGAAGGAGAGGCTGCACGCGGGCGAGGGACTGTCACCGACGCACGCCGCAAGCGTAGCAGGCGAAGGCGGGAAGTCTAGACCCGTTTTGCTAACTAAACGCTTGGCCGGCCCTTGAACGGCGAATAACCGCTGTTTTACCTACCAAATCGCTCAAGTTGGCCGCCGAGGGCCCCAATCCGATCACTCGGCTGAACGCTCT
>JACRCS010000008.1 GCA_016218905.1 Deltaproteobacteria bacterium | reverse complement strand
CCTATCCTTCGAGATCACGTTGCGCGACCCCGTGCGCTCGCTAAAGTAGTCGCTGGTCCGGACGAGTCCCCTGGAAGCCACACGGGCTTCCCTTGTTGCCGGACCCGGAGGGGGGAACGCGACCATGCGTGTGTTGATCGTCGACGACTCCTCGACGATGCGCAAGGTGATCGCCAGCTATGTACGTGAGATCGGGATCGAGGCCTCCGACGAGGCCGAGGATGGCGAGGAAGCTTTGGGGCTATTAGCCCAGAAGCGGTATCGGTGCGTGTTTCTGGATCTCACGCTGCCCGGCATGAGCGGAATTGCGGTGCTCAGGGCCCTTCGCGCCAGCGGGAATCAGGTGCCCGTGGTCATCGTCAGCGGCGATACCACGATGCAGAACATGATGAGCGCAATCGAGGCCGGCGCAAACGACTTCCTGGTGAAGCCCTTCGACAAGGAGACCTTGCTCCGGAAGGCCCGGCGTGTCATGGGAATGCAGTAGGAAATTCTACGTTCGGTCCCCTCTGGGTTGCAGGTTCCCAACGTGCGTTAGCACTCTTCCGTAGCGCCTGAAGAAAAAGGGCAGAAAGGCCCGACCCGAGAACGGTCAGCCCCCGGCCGTCGGCCCCTCGTCCGGGTGCATGACGGAGCGCGGCGCGCCGCCGATGCGCTCGTTCGGCCCCAGGCCGGGTTCCTCGCAGCGATCGAAGTACGCCCGGCCGGGCTCGATCTTGAAGACGCCGCACGGCTGCCCCGGCTCTTCACGGTCCGGCTCCACGGTCCCGGGCTGCCACTCGGCCGATCTCGCCGAACCGAACGCTGCCAACGCCAGCGAACCGATCAGAAGGATTCTTGCCAGACGACCGCTGCTCATGACCGACCTCCCGGGCCGAGCGCCCCAAACCGTGATTGGAGACATGCACAAGATAGGATCGAGGGGCCGCATAGGGAAGGCCCGCGCGCCGGCGCCGTGCACCGGCTCGTCCAAAATCTCGCAGCCAAGCCCGTCCTTGATCGTCCGGAAATCGGTCTGCTACACTGGCATCTTTTCAGGCCTTCGCCCTCGTCTTCCTCCCACGACAGGACGTAGATGCTAGACACGATTCTCGGATTCTTTTCCACCGACCTTGCCATCGACCTCGGCACCGCCAATACCCTCGTCTACGTTAAAGGCAAGGGGATCGTCGCGAGCGAGCCGTCGGTGGTGGCGGTCCGGAAGGACGGCCACGGTCATGGGCGGATCCTCGCGGTGGGCAAGGAGGCGCAGCGGATGCTCGGGCGGACGCCCGGCTCCATCGTGGCCATTCGGCCCATGAAGGACGGAGTGATCGCCGACTTCGACATCTGCGAGGCGATGCTCCGCTACTTCATCCAGAAGGTGCACAACCGGCGCAAGCTCGTCCGGCCCCGGGTGATCGTGGGCGTCCCGTCGGGCATCACCCAGGTGGAGAAGCGGGCGGTGCGGGAATCGGCGGAGTCGGCGGGAGCCCGGGAGGTCTACCTGATCGAGGAGCCCATGGCGGCCGCCATCGGGGCGGGGCTGCCGGTGACGGAACCCTCCGGCAACATGATCGTCGACATCGGGGGCGGGACCACCGAGGTGGCGGTGATCAGTCTCGCCGGCGTCGTCTACAGCCAGTCGGTGCGGGTCGCCGGGGACAAGATGGACGAGTCGATCGTCCAGTACGTCAAGCGCAAGTACAACCTCCTCATCGGAGAGCGCTCGGCCGAGCTCGTCAAGATGAGCCTGGGGACGGCATACCCGGACGCCGACGGCGACAACCCGGGCATGGAGGTCAAGGGGCGCGACCTGGTGGCCGGGATTCCCAAGACCATTCACGTCCACTCCGACGAGATCCGGGACAGCCTGCGCGAGCCCATCAACGCCATCGTCCAGGCGGTGCGCATAGCCCTCGAGAAGACCCCGCCGGAGCTCGCGGCCGACATCGTCGACAAGGGGATCGTGCTCGCCGGCGGCGGAGCGCTCCTGCGAAACTTGGACATCCTCCTGCGCGAGGAGACGGGCCTTCCCATAATGGTTGCCGACGATCCCCTCTCCTGCGTCGCCATGGGGGCCGGCATGGCCCTCGACGAGATCGAGCTCCTGCGCGAAGTCTGCTCCTGACCCGGGGTTCTTCCGAGATTCCTCGGAGCTGACGGAGACTCCAGTGTTCAGCTTCTTGTGGCGTCATCGGTGGGCGGTGATCGGGCTGGGGCTCGCCTCGGGGGTCCTCGTAGTGGCCATCCCCCACCGCGAAGACCCGCTGGTCTCCCGCCCCTCCGTGGCCCTCGTCGGCGCGGGGGCCCAGTCCGTCGTCTCGGGCGCCGCGCACTCGCTGGCGAGCGTGGTGGAGCGGTATCTCCTCCTCGCGGGGGCGGAGCGTGAGGCGGGGCTGCTGCGCAAGCAGAACGCCGAGCTTCGCAAGGAGCTGCTGGCGGTCTGGGAAGTCGCCCAGGAGAACCGGCGCCTGCGTGCTCTGCTTCGTTTCAAGGAGAGCGCCGAGCTTCCCCTCGTGCCGGCCCGGGTGGTGAGTCGGAGCGCCTCCACCTGGTTCCGGACGCTCGTCCTCGACAAGGGCACCGACGACGGCATCAGCCGGGATTGCCCGGTGGTCACCCCGGAGGGCGTCGTAGGGAAGATCTACCAGGTGGGCTCCTCCTGGAGCCGCGTCCTCCTCATCACCGACACGAGCTCCGCGGTGGACGGCCTGATCCAGCGAACCCGCGCGCCGGTGGTCGTGGAGGGGCGCCTCGAGGCGGCCTGCCGGATCCTCTATCTCGCTCGGGCCGACGGCGCGGTCGTGGGAGACCGGGTCGTGACTTCGGGCCTGGGCGGCATCTTCCCCAAGGGCCTGCTCGTGGGAGAGATCAACCGGGTGGAAGCCGCCAAGGCCGGCGTCTTTCAGGCGGCGGAGCTCAGGACGAGCGTAGATCTGGCGCGCGTCGAAGAGGTCTTCGTGGGGCTTCCGCCCCCGGCGGGGAGCACGTGAGAGCCCACTTCTCCTGGTTTCTCCTGCTCGGCCTGGGCCTGCTCGGACAGACCACCCTCCTCTCCGCCGTCCTCTCCGACTCCTGGCGCCCGGACGTCACCCGGTCGCTCGTCCTCTGGGCCGCGCTGACGGGCCTCCCCAGCGGTGGCCCCCTCCTCGCGGTCCTCTCCGGGATTGCCCTCGACGCGGCCTCCGGGTGCTCTCTCGCCTTCGGCGCGGGACTGCGCCTCGCCCTCTATGGCTTCGGGCGCCCCTTTCGGGGCGTGTTCTTCGACGACTATCCCGTCCTGCTCCTCCCCCTGGGAGCGGCCGCCGCCTTCGCCGATGCCGCGGCCGCCTGGCTGATGAGCGCTCTCTCCCTCTCCCGGCCCTTCCCTCTTCCCGTGATCGGCGCCGCCGTCTGGAGACAGGCGCTGGCCGAGGCGCTCTGCCTCCCCGTCGTCTTCCTGGCCATGGAGATCATGGCCGGCAGGCGCCCGGCGAGGGACCTCGCCAGGAGAACGCTTTGATCTCGCCGCTGTCGCTGACGCGGAGCCAGCTGCGCGTGCGTTTCCTCGCGTGCGTCTTCCTCGCCGGCTCCGTCTTCGCCGTCCTGTCGCTCCGACTCGCGTGGCTCCAGATCATCCAGGGAAACCGCTACCGATACCTGAGCGAGAATAACCGGATCCGCATCGAGCGCATCCCGGGCCCCCGCGGAATCCTCTTCGATCGGGAGGGGGAAGTGCTCGCGGACGTGCGGGCCGCATTCAACGCCGTCGCCATCCCTGCCGATATCCCGCGCTCGTGGCGCTCCTTCGTTTACTCCTGGCTCGCCGCCAACCTGTCGCTCGCCCCGGAGGACGTTGCCAAGATTCTCGAGGGCCCCGGCCCTCCCCCCTGGAAGGCCCGCATCATCAAGCGCGATCTCTCCAGGGCGGAGATGGCTACGGTGGAGGCCCACCGGTTGGAGCTCCCCGGCGTCTACGTGCAGCCGAGCCCCGTGCGCAACTACCCCAACGGGCCCATGGCCGGCCCCGCCCTCGGCTACGTGGGCGAGATCTCGGGAGACGAGCTCGCCATCCCCGCCTACGCCGAGTACGAGCCCGGGGACTTCCTCGGCAGAAACGGAATCGAGTGGGCGTGGGAGGGGAAGATCCGCGGCGAGGCGGGGGGAGAGCAGGTGGAGGTGAACGTCCAGGGCCGAAAGCTCGGAGTCCTCGCCGAGCAGCCTCCCAAGCCGGGCCGGACTCTCGTGCTCGGGATCGATCGCCGGCTCCAGAAGGCGGCCGAGGATGCCCTGGGCGATCGGGTGGGGGCCGTCGTCGCGCTGGAGATCGCCACCGGGGACGTCCTGACGATGGTCTCGAAACCGAGCTTCGATCCCAATGACTTCGCCCGGGGCGTATCGCCGAAGAAGTGGCGGGAGCTCGCCCTGGATCCCCTCCACCCCCTCCAGAACCGCGCGATCCAGGGCGCCTACCCTCCGGGGAGCACCTACAAGATCGCAATGGCGCTCGCCGGGCTGACCGAGGGGCGGATCAACGCCCACACACCCGCCTTCTGCCCCGGGGGCATGCGCTTCGGCGCCCGTTGGTTCCGGTGCTGGCGGAAGGAGGGCCACGGCCGGGTGGAGCTCGAAACCGCCCTGGCCCGGTCGTGCGACGTCTATTTCTACCAGCTCGGAATCAACCTGGGCGTCGACCGGATCCACGACAACGTCGTCCACCTCGGCCTC
Organism: Deltaproteobacteria bacterium; assembly: GCA_016218905.1. The sequence goes on along the minus strand of JACRCS010000008.1, from coordinate 2,400 downwards.
GGCAGTCCCACCGGGATCGACCTGCCGGGGGAGCGCTCGGGCCTCATCCCTTCGAGCAAGTGGAAAAGGGAGGTCCGAAAGCAGCCGTGGTTTCCGGGCGAAACGCTCTCCATCGCCATCGGCCAGGGCTACGACCTCGCGACGCCGCTCCAGCTCGCCGTCATGGCGGCCACGGTGGGGCACCCCGAGGGCCTGCGGATGCTGCCCCGCCTCGTCACGCGCATCAACGACGCCGAGGGGCGGCCGCTGGAGGAGATTCCGCCTAAAGTGGTCGACAAGCTCCCCTTCCGTCCGGAGCACCTGGCCCTCGTGCGCCAGGGGCTGCGCCAAGTGGTCGCGGGCCCGGGAGGTACCGGGGGTGCGGCCGAGGTGAAGGACTTTCCCGTCGCGGGAAAGACCGGCACCGCCCAGGTCACCGGCGGCGATGGGAGCAAGGCCTGGGAGTACCAGGACCACGCCCTCTTCGTCTGCTACGCTCCCGCCGAAGCGCCGAAGATCGCGGTTTCGGTGCTCGTCGAGCACGGCGGCCACGGCGGCTCGGCGGCGGCGCCCGTGGCCAAGGCGGTGGTCGAGGCGTACCGGGATTCGCTGGGAGCGAAACCCGGCGGGGCGACGCTCGCCCTGGTGGGGGAGGGGCCGTGAGCAAGCGGGGCTGGCTCTCCCAGCTCGATCACGGCTTCCTGGGGCTCCTGCTCCTCCTCTCGGCGTTCGGGGTCGCGGTGCTCTGGAGCGCGAGTCACGAGAGCGACGGCTCCGTGGCGCCCTTCGCCGTCCGCCAGCTCCAGTGGCTCGCCATCGCCTTCGCCGCGATGGTCTGCGTCGTCGCTTTCGATTACCACCACTTCCGGGCGCTCTCGCTCCCCCTCTATCTCTGCCTCCTGCTCATGCTGGTCGGCGTGCTCGCCTTCGGGCGGGCCACGATGGGGGCCCAGCGCTGGCTCGCCCTGGGGCCCATCAAGATCCAGCCCTCCGAGTTCATCAAGGTCGGCATCGCCGTCATCGTCTCCCACCTCCTCGCCCGCGAGGAGAAGCTTCCGCCCTATGGGCTCAAGACCTTGTGGCTGCCCATCGCGGCGACCCTCGTCCCGATCGGGCTCGTCCTCGTCCAGCCCGACCTCGGCACGGCTGTCCTCGTCGGGGCCGTCGCGGCGTCCATCATCCTCTTCCACGGGGTGCGCAGGAACGTGCTCATCGGTCTCTCGGGAGCCCTCCTGGTGGGGGCTCCGGCCGGCTGGGCGTTCCTCAAGGACTACCAGCGGCAGCGGATCCTCACCTTCCTCGACCCCGAGAGAGATCCCCTCGGCGCCGGCTACCACATCATCCAATCGAAGATCGCCGTGGGGTCCGGCCAGCTCCTCGGGAAGGGCTTCCTCCACGGCACCCAGGCGAGACTCCGGTTCCTCCCCGAGCGCCACACCGACTTCATCTTCTCGGTCCTCGCGGAGGAGTGGGGCTTCGTCGGCACGCTGGCGGTGCTCGCCCTGTACGCGCTCCTGATCCTCTGGGGGCTCGACATCGCGGCGAAGGCGCGGGACACGTTCGGGCGGCTCCTGGCCGTCGGGGTCACCTCGATCCTCTTCTTCCACGTGGCCGTCAACATCGGGATGGTCACGGGATGCCTTCCGGTGGTAGGAGTGCCCCTGCCGCTCTTCTCCTACGGGGGCTCGTCGGTGCTGACGACGTACCTCGTGGCCGGCATCCTTCTGAGCATCCGGTTGCGCCGGTTCTCCAAGAGGCTTTAGATTGCCGCGGGAGGCGACGATGAAGACTTCGATGGTATCCCGTGACGCCAAGACCTTCGTGGCCCTCGCCCAGGCCGTGAGCCTCGCCCGGACGGAAGGGGTGCTGGACGCCCAGACCTCCGTCGACCTCTCCGCCGCGTTCGTCGCGGGCATCCTTACCGGCTGCATGGAGATGGAGACCTACGGCCGGGTGCACGACGCCCTCGCGCGGCTCCTCGAGAAGGCCTTCGAGACCGCTCCGGAGCCCAAGGGGCCGTCGGGCTCGGCGGAGCCCCCCGCCGGATCGGAAGGTCCGCTGGGCGTCTATCTGGAAGAAGTCGGAGAGGCCTGGGACAAGGTCTCCTGGGATGAAGAGGCGTGCGGCAGGCTCAAGGGCTTCGCGCGCGATTCGTTCGACCTGAAGCGGGCTCGCTTCGGCGGCCCTGCCTGGTTCACCGCCCCCCTGAGGAGCACGGCCGAAGCGCTGCTCCGAAAGGCCAGGGCGGCAGGGCTGCTCGTCGTCTCCATCGAAGGCGTCTTCCCCGGCGAGGGGACCTGGATCGTCCTCAGGGATCCGGACCCGGCCCCCGAGGCGCCCCGCATCGTCTTCGGCTGGGGGGACCGGCGCATCGCCATGGCCCTCGCGCCGGCCGCCCCAGCCTCGGTTTGATCGCCCTCT
>JACRCS010000317.1 GCA_016218905.1 Deltaproteobacteria bacterium | reverse complement strand
CGCCCGCGGCGTCGAGGGCGGGCGCCCTGCCGGAGGTCGCGCCCGGCAGGAGCGCGAGCCCGACCAGCCCCACGACCGCCAGGACCAACAGGAGTTCGAGGAGGGTCAGACCGCTCATCGCTCTCGCCCGGCGGAAGTCTCGGGCCATGTCGAACGACCGCGGCCGCCAAGGCGAAGCAGGATTACAGCGCGGCGTGACCGGTGCTGTTGGCCAGGAACTTCCCGGTCTTCACGTAGAACTTCCAGCCGGTGCTATTGTCCACCGTGGCGGCCGTGACGTCGGTCGTGGTGACGTCGGCCACGATGGTGGCGAGGTCGTTGAAGGGGTTCTTCGGGAGGTCCGACGCCTTCAGGTAGGGACCGTAGCAGTAGGTGCTGTCCTTCGACACGGAGACCTTCCCATTCTTGTCCGTGTACTGGGTGAGCTGAGCTTTGAAGGCCGCTACGGCTTCCGCGGCCGTCCCGGTGGCCGTGGTGCCGTCGGTCTCCTTTACGGCTCCGGGGTACTGGGCGCCGTGCTGGTGGTAGTACATCTCGACGGCGTTCCGGATCTCGGAGAGGTTCGCCTGGAGCGTGCTCGTCTTGGCATCCGCCGTGGACGAGCCGAACTGCGGGATGACGATTGCCGCCAGGATCCCGACGATCACGACAACGATAAGGAGCTCGACCAGAGTGAAACCGCCCTGTGTCTTCCGTCTTTCGATATTGCCGGTGCCGCTCATGATGCCCTCCTGCTTTTTTGATGACTTCGGGCCTTGGGTCTTGGTTGGCAACCTCTATTTTCGGCAGGCCCAGGCGAGTCTTTAGTCAAAACTTCGTGGAATTCTGGTCACCGGACCGCGCCCGAGAGCTTGAAGATCGGCAGGACAAGCGAGCTCACGATGAGACCCACGAGCACTCCCATGATCAGGAGCATGGTGGGCTCCAGGGTCTTGGCGATCGCGGCCAGCTTCCGCTCTACCTCGAGCTCGTAGAACTCGGCCAGGCGGCCCATGACCGTCGCGAGGCTCCCCGTCTCCTCACCCGTCGAGACCATCTGCCGGACGACGGGCGGGATGAAACCGGTGTCCTGGAACCCGCGGGCGAAGCCCCGACCGTCCCGGACGGCCTCCTCTACGCGGCCGAGGAGGGCTCGAAACGCGCAGTTCGGCACCACCGCCTCGCACGCCTTCAGCGCGTCCAGGATGCCGACGCCATTGCGCAGCGAGAGGCTCAGGACCCACAGGGTCTGCACGAGGTAGACGCGCACGAGGAGCGCCCCGATGACGGGCGCGCCGAGCTTCCAGACGTCGAGGCGACGGGCCGCCGCCGGAAGGGCGGCGAGCCTGTTCAGCCCTAATAGACAAACTGCCGTTCCGACGAGGCATGCGACCCACCTCTCCCGGAGGAAGTCGCTCGCGTCCATGAGGAAAAGCGTGGAGAAGGGGAGCTGGTCTCGGATGCTGCGGAAGTGCTCGCCGAACTTCGGGTACACGACCACGACGATGAAGAGGACGATGGCAGCCGAGAAGAAGGCGAGGAACGCCGGGTAGGAGACGGCGCTCGCGAGGCTCGAGCGGAGCTTGAGCCAGCGCGCCTCCATGTCGTGGAGCTGGGTGAGGACCTGGTGGAGGAAACCGCCCCGTTCTCCCGCCTCGACGAGCCGGACGTACGTTTCGGAGAAGACGGTCGGGTGTTTCGATAGCGCTTCCGAAAAGGGGCGCCCCGACGCGATCTCATCGCGGACCGCTTCGATGACCTCGGCCATGGCGGGGTTCTCCACCTGGCGGCGAAGCGCTTCGAGGGCCGGATGGAGGGGAACTCCGGTCTCCAGCAAGAGGACCAGCTGCTCGGTGAGGAACATCCGCTCCCGCCCCGTGACCCGCCCGCGCCGGCTCCACCGGAGCTCCAGGAGGGGCTTCTTCTCCGGCCGGCGAACGGCTCCGAGCTCGTAGGGCATCCTTAGCTCGCGTTCACGGCGCGGGAGACCTCCTCGACCGTGGAGAGGCCCCGTCGGACCCGGTCAAGGCCGTCCTCCCAGAGCCCTCGGAATCCCCGCTGGCGGACGTGCTCGGCGAGCGCTTCCCGGGTGGGCTCACTCAGGACGATTCGCTGCACCGCCTGATCCACTTCCAGGACCTCGTGGATCCCGATGCGCCCCTTGTACCCGGAATCGTAGCAGGCGGGGCAGCCCCGTCCCCTCGCGAGGCGCACCGACTCGGAGGCGCTCCAGCCATGCTGCTCGGCGAGCTGGGGAGGCGCCGCGTAGGTCGTCTTGCACTCGTGACAGACCTTACGCACCAGCCGCTGGCCGATCACGCCGATGACGGCGGAGGTGAGCAGGTAGGGCTCGATGCCCATGTCGAGCAGACGCGTGACCGCGCCGATGCTGTCGTTGGTGTGGAGGGTCGAGAGGACGAGGTGACCCGTCAAGGCGGCCTGGACTGCAATGTCTGCGGTCTCCCTCTCCCGGATTTCGCCCACCATGATCACGTCCGGGTCCTGCCGCAGGGTGTGCTTGAGGATCTTCGCGAAGGTGAGGCCGATCCCCTCCCTCACCTGGTTCTGGTTGACGACATCGATCTGGTACTCGACCGGGTCTTCGATCGTGACGATGTTCTTCTCGGGGCTGTTCAGGTGATTGATGGCGGCGTAGAGCGTGGTCGTCTTCCCGCTGCCCGTCGGACCGGTGACGAGGATCAGGCCGAAGCTTCGGGTGAGGAGGCGCTTGTACGCCGCGGTGTTTTCCGGGGTCATGCCGAGCCGGTCGAGGTCAAGGATCGAGCGGTCCTTGTCGAGGACCCGCATGACCACCTTCTCACCGAAAATCCCGGGCAGAGAGCTGAACCGCAGGTCCACGTTCCGGCCCTGGGTCTGAACCTGCACGCGCCCGTCCTGGGGTAGGCGCCGCTCCGCGATGTCGAGGTTGGCCATGACCTTCAGCCGCGACACGATCGCCGGGTGCATCTCGAGGGGAGGTGTCATGGCCTCGTACAGCACGCCGTCGATCCGGAAGCGCACCCGGCACTTCTGCCGCGCGGGCTCGATGTGGATGTCGCTCGCGCCCTCCCGGACGGCTCGCTGGATCAGGCCGTTGACGAAGTTGATGACCGGACTGCCGGCGGCGAGTTCGTCGATGGCGGCGGAGTCGGGGACCGTCGTCTCGACGAACTGGAAGTCCGGCGAGACGTCCTCCGCCAGCTCGAGGGAGGGCGTCCTGGCAGTCGAGACCTCGGCGATCTGCCGGGTGATCTCCTCTTTGAGACAGAGCACCGGCTGCACCTTGCACCCGGTGACGTCCTCCACCTCCTCGAAGGTGGGGATGTCCTGGGGGTCGGAGGTCGCAAGCGTGAGCGTTCCCCTCACCCGGAAGAGGGGCAGGACCTTTAGCCGCTGGGCTGTCTCCCGGGGGAGGACGGCGGCGACGGCCGGATCGTAGAGCCCGGCGCGCAGCCGCACGAGGGGGAGCTCCAGCTGCTCGCTCAGAACCTCGAGGAGGTCGTGCTCCTTGACCCAGCCGCGTTCCACCACGATCTGCCCCATGCGCCGCCCGAGCTGCGCCTGAAGCCGGACGGCCTCGGCGACGCGCTCCTCCTGGATCAGGCCCTTGTCGAGAAGGAGCTCGCCGAGCTTGCGGCGCTCGCGGGGAGCCGGTTCGGCGGTGGCCTCGGGGGGAGCGGAGTCGAGGGGGCGGACGTGCTGCCCGACGCCCGTGATGTGGAGTACCTCGCGCAGGATCGGACTCGGGTTCGCCAGTCTCACCCAGCCTCCCATCCGCGCCAGCTCCTCGTGAGCGTCCAGGAGCGCCTCCAGACCGGCGCTGTCGACGGTCGGGGAGTTGGCGAGGTCCACGGCCAGCCGGACCTCACGAGCACCGAGGCAGGAGGAGAAGGCCTTCCGGAACGCTCCCGCGGCGGCGGCTCCGGTCAGGGGCTCGGGCAGCGCCAGGAAGGTGACGACCCCGACCTTGGTGCGGAGGACTTCAGGCATCCCCGTATTTCGCGGTCGCCAGGGTCACGGGATCCTCTTCCCGGCAGAGCCCGATGAAGACGTCCACGATCTCCGGATCGAGCTGAGTCCCTGAGACGCGCCGGAGCTCCGCCAGCGCCTCCTGCACGGAGCGCCCGCTCCGGTAGGCGCGGGAGCTCGTCATCGCGTCGAAGGTGTCGGCAACGGCGATGATTCTCGCAAAGAGCGGGATCTTGCTGCCCTTGAGGCCGCTCGGGTACCCCGCCCCGTCGAAGCGCTCGTGGTGGTGCCGGGCGCCCAGGGCGGCGCCCCCGAGCTGTTCGATGGGGTTCAGGATCTCGAAGCTGTCCTGGGGATGGGCCTGGATGAAGGTCCGCTCGTCCTTGGAGAGCCCGCCCGGCTTGCGCAGAATCGCGTCGGGAACAGCCATCTTGCCGAGGTCGTGGAGGAGCGAGCCCCAGTGGAGCTCCTCGAGCTCGTCCGGCTCCAGGGCCAGCGCACGACCGATGCGCATCGAGATCTCGTGGACCCGCTCCGAGTGGCCCCGGGTATAGGGGTCCTTCGCTTCGACGGCGGCGATGAGGGCGGACGCCATTCGATCACTGAAGCGGCGCATGTCCCGGATCATGCCGTCCACCTCGGTCATGATCGAGGCCTGCTGGGCGAGGAGCTGCAGCAGGGACCGGTCCCCGTTGAGGAAGTCGCGCTTCGTCGGCCGATTGACGATGACCAGGAGCCCCTGGACGGACGCCCCTTGCAGGACGGGGGCCGAGATGACTTTATAGGGCATGTGGGCGAGGAGGTAGGCGCGCCGGCTGTCGTTGGGGTCGTTGAGCACCACCGCCTGCTTCGACGTGGTCACGTACCGATGGAGTCCCCCCGCGGCCTCGACGAGGAGGAGATCCAGGTCCTCAATGGGGGGATACTCCGGCGCGTAGAGCGCCTTTGAGCGGGCCCCGGTCCGGAGGAAGAAGGCGAGATCGACGTCCAGGTGCTCGACGCACGCTGCGAGCAGCTCCTGCAGGAGGTCATCGATCCGTCCCGAGCGGCGGACCCGCTCGGCGACGTCGTACATGAGGTTGATCTCCTCGCAACGCAGGGTCAGCTCCGAGGCGATCTCCTCGATCTCCCGGACCCGTTCGTGGCTCGCCTGGACGCAGGCGGCGACGTCTTCCAGGAGCGCGCCGAGCTCGCCGGTCTCGGCCTGCTCCTTCGCCAGTGCGCCGAGCCACGCCACCGGGTCGCCCGCCGGATTTCGGAGAGCCGCCAGCAGCGCTCGCCCCACACCCTCGATAACGTGCTGGCGTACCCCGTCGCACTCCCCTTCCGGGGAGAGCGCCTCGGGGGCGAGCGGCCCGAGGGGATAGGATCGCCCCTTCGTCTCCGCCCAGGCCTCGGGCCACAGCAGCGAACCGGCGGGGCTCACGAGAAAGAGCCGAGACCCGTCGCCCCCGGCTTTTTCCCAGAGCCGGTTGTAGCGGTCGAGGTTGAGTTCGCCCACGTGTGTTAGGTTCATGCTTCATTCTCCGGCGGGGCGCCCCCCACGAGGGCACCTACCCGTTCCAGGATCTTGCGCACGCTGAGAGGTTTCTCCACGAATTCCACGCCGGGCATGCTGGCGACCCACTCGCGGTGCTCCGCCTCGACGCTGGAAGTCATCACGAGGATGGGAAAGCCCCGGCTCGGGAGGACTTCCTGAATGCGTCGGCAGAGCTCCCTGCCGTCCATGCGCGGCATCTGGATATCTGCGAGCATCGCGTCGGGCTCGCTCTCGCAGATCCGCCTCAGCGCCTCCTCGCCGTTTCGGGCCGTGTCCACCCGGTATCCCGCCCGCTCGAACGACAGCTGGAGCACCCTGATCACGTGGGCCTCGTCGTCTACGACCAGAACTCTCTTCATCCTTGCCCCCGGCGTCGAAACGCCCCGGGCTCTTCAGATGGCTCTCTGAATGAGCCCGAGGCTCTTCTCCAGGTGGATCGAGAACTCGGTCCCCTGTCCTGGTGTACTCTGGACCTCCAGCCGACCGTGGTGGAGATCGACGATCTGCTTCGTGAGGGAGAGCCCGAGGCCGCTGCCCGGCCGTGCCTGGACCTCCTCGCTTCCGGAGCGGAAGAACTTCTCGAAGATCCGGCTCTGGTCCTCCGGCGCGATCCCGAGGCCGGAATCCCGGACGCGGATCGCAATCTCGTAGTCGTCCTCTTCGGCGCTGACGCAGACGCTGCCGCCCGGGCGGTTGTATTTGATGGCGTTGGTCAGGAGGTTCGACAGGGCCACGCGGAAGAGCTCCTTGTCGAGGGAGACCGCCGTCAGGGACGGCGGCAGCTCGAGCCGGAACTCCAGATCCTTGCCCCGGCGGTCCCTGCGGCTCGTCTCGAAGACGTCGGCGATGAGGTCGGTGAGCTTCACCCGCTGGCGCTCGGGAGCGAGGCTTCCGAGCTCGATCTTCGTCAGGTCTAGGAGGTTCTTGACGAGCGATGAGAGCCGCTCCACCTCGTCGGTGATGACGTTCGCTGCCTCGACCCGAAACTCCTTCGAATCTCCGTCCGGGCCGATCAACGTCTCGGCGTACATGCCGAGCACGTTGAGCGGGCTCTTGAGCTCGTGGGCGAGGTGCGCGACGAACTCGCTGCGAGCGCCCCTGGCGAGCGCCTCCGGGGTCGCGTCGCGACAGACGAGGAGACTGCCGAAGACGTAGGAGGGGTCCTTCGGCGAGAAGAGCGGGTAGACGGCCGCGGAGAGGCGCCGCTCGGGGCAGCCGAAGGGGGAGAACTCGAGAACCTCGCTGCGGCAGGGCACGACGGCGGCGTCCTCGTACCGCGCGAGAAAGCCCGAGAGCTCCTCCTCGGAGCACCACTGGCTCGGTTTCCGGCCCAAGACCTCGGCGGCATCGACGCCGAGGAGCGGCTGGATCTTCGCGTTGGCGAAGGTCACTACCCCCGAGTCGTCAAGGACCAACACGGCGTCCGGCAGGGCCTGCAGAACGGCTTCGACGCGCGCTTTCTGGTAGGAGATCACCTTGGAGGAGGTGAACGCCCTCGCCCGGTCCTCCTCGGCATCGTCCAGCCGGGCTTGGGCGAGCTGCATCATCGCGTTGAAACGCTCGATGAAGTGGCGAAGCTCTCCCGCCGCGGAGATCTCGACACGCTCGATCCGTCCCTGCCGCAGGCACTCCTGGATGTGCGCGTTCGCCTGCGCCAGCGGTCGGACCTCCCTCACCAGCGCGAAGTAGAAGAGAGGCATCAGGAGGAAGACCGCGAGGGCCACGACGCCGAAGAGGCGGGTGTGCTCCGGGCCGAGAGAGTACCCCGCCTCCCTGAAACCCACCCGGACGTAGCCGACGTGCTCACCGCGGGTGAAGAGGGGCGCGCTGAAGTCCCGGTAGGCGGGGTGGTCGCCGGCAGGCGGGACCCGTTCCTCCCGCAGCCAAAGCGAGCCGCCCATCCTGAGCGGGGGCACGATGTTCGAGGGCTGCGCGAGCTCGGCCACGGGCTCACCCCCCGGTCCCACCACCACCGCGTAGGCGAGGTCGGGGTTGTTCAGTTGGAGCGCCTGAAGGAATCCGAAGCGCGTGTGCTGCGCCAGGAGCTGGTCGTACGGAATCGTGGCGAGCAACCGCGCAAGGCTGACGCCGTGGGAACGCGCCTGGGCCCGCCGCGTCGCCCGCTGGTCGTGCAGGAGCAGCGCGGTGACGATGCCGATCACCAGGAGGGTCGCGCCGATCATCCAGAAACCGAGCCGTTCGGTCCTCTTCATTCGACTTCCCCAGCGAACCTCTGCGCCTCGTGCTTGGCCTCACCCGGCTGTCTCTTCGCCCTCGCGGCCGGCCCGCGGGGTCGATGCCCCCGAGGAGGGGAGCCCGGTTACGGCCTCCTCCTCTTCGTGCAAACTCCCGGACGACTTGAGCCAGGCTCTACCCCCAGTGCGCTCCCGCACTCGGGGGCTCTCGCGCTTGCCGGAACGCGAGGTCTGTGCTACACAGGGAGGCTCCCTGAAGCTCTAACAGAGGAATTTCATGAGGTTTTCAGATTCGCTGGATTACGAGGGCTCGATCTATCGGCCGCCCAGCGAAGCCCGCTCCATCATCCTTCAGGCGACGGTCGGCTGCTCGCACAACCGGTGCACCTTCTGCGTCAGCTACAAGGACAAGCGGTTTCGTATCAAGGATCGCGGGATCGTCGAGGCAGACCTCGTCAAGGCGGCCCGGGTCTACCGCGGCATCTCGCGCCTCTTCGTCGCCGACGGCGACGCCCTCATCATGCCGGTGAAGCACTGGCAGTGGCTCCTGCCCGCCATCCGCGAGCGGCTGCCGTGGGTCGAGCGCGTCGGCGTCTACGCTACCGGACGCTCAGTCCGCAAGAAGACCGACGAGGACCTGCGGTGGCTTCGAGAGCAGGGCCTGGGAATCGTCTATCTGGGCGTCGAGAGTGGAGACGACGAGACGCTCTCGTACATCCGCAAGGACTCGACTGCCGGGCAGTTGGTGGAGGCGGGCAGGAGGCTCAAGGCAGCCGGACTCGCCGTCTCGGCCACCGTCCTCCTCGGCGCCGCACCGCGCGGCCGCAGCCTTATTCACGCCCGCGAGACCGGGCGGGTCCTGACCGCCATGGACCCGGACTACGTGGGCGCGCTTTCAGTCATGGTGTGCGAGGGGACCGAGCTCGCGCGGCTCGCCGCCGACGGAACGCACCCCGTTCCGACCGCGCTCGAGTACCTCCGGGAGCTGCGGGAGATGCTCGCGGCCACCGAGATGAGCGGCGGCCAGTTCATGGCGAATCACGCCTCCAACTACGTGCCCCTCCGGGTTAAAATGCCCGAGGAGAAGCAGGCGAACCTCAAGCTCCTCGACGAGGCGCTGAGGGGCCGGGTGCCGCTGCGCCCCGAGGCCTTTCGGGCCCTCTAGTGAGGCTGAGGTTAAGGTCAAGGTTGAGGGTGAGAACCCGAGACCTGCAGTCCTCAACCTCAACCTGACGCTCAATCTCACTCTTTCCACTCAAGAGGAACTTCGATGCAGGACTTCCACCAGTTTCGGGGGACGGAAGGATACATCGCCGCCAAGCCCCTCCAGGACGCGGTCAATGTGGCGGCCGTGCTCCAGCGCCCGCTCCTGCTCAGGGGTGAGCCGGGCACGGGCAAGACGCTCCTCGCGCACCACATCGCCAAGGCGCTCGGGATGGAGCTGATCGTCTGGAACGTAAAGTCCACGACGAAGGCCAAGGACGGCCTCTACACCTACGACACCGTCCAGCGGCTCAACGACGCCCGCTTCGGCGATGGGGACGTTCGCGACATCAAGCGCTACATCAAGCTGGGCCCCCTGGGCCGCGCCTTCGGGAGCGCGGAGCAGCGGATCCTCCTGATCGACGAGATCGACAAGGCCGACATCGAGTTCCCGAACGACCTCCTCTACGAGCTCGACGAGATGGCGTTCCACGTCTTGGAGACCGACGAGTGGGTGAAGGCGGTCCATCGGCCCCTGGTGATCATCACGTCAAACGCGGAGAAGGAGCTCCCCGACGCGTTTCTGCGCCGGTGCGTCTTCCACTACATCGACTTTCCCGACGAGGAGCAGATGCGCGCCATCGTCGCGGTCCACTTCCCGGAGCTCGACGAGCACCTCCTGCGCCGGGCGCTCAAGGTCTTCTACGAGCTGCGCGACGTGGCCGGGCTGCGGAAGCGGCCCTCCACCTCCGAGCTCATCGATTGGATCCGGGCGCTCCTGGCGAGCGGCGCCAAGCTTCCGGGGGACGAGGCGCAGGGGTTCCAGGGCGTGCCCTTCCTCGGCGCGCTCGTAAAGATGCAGGAGGACACCGACACCCTCGCGCGCGTCGGCGCCCGGACCGCCGATCCCCGCACCGCAGGCCGGCGCTTCTTCCGCTGATGTTCCTCCGCTTCTTCCACGCGCTGAAGGCGCTCGGGGTGCCGGTGAGCCTCACGGAATGGCTGACGCTCCTCCAGGCACTCTCAAAGGACCTGCACCACTCGAGCCTCCAGGAGTTCTACACGCTCGCGCGGAGCATCCTCGTCAAGGACGTCGCCTTCTACGACGCCTACGATCAGGCCTTCGCCCACTGCTTCAAGGACGCGCCCTTCCCCGAGGACCTCGCCACGAAGGAGAAGATCCTCGACTGGCTCTCGAACCCGCTCTCGCCGCTCCGCCTCCCGCCGGAGGAGCTGGAGAAGCTGAAGCAGATGAGCCTGGAGGAGCTCCTCCGGGAGCTCGAGGACCGCCTGGAGAAGCAGCAGGGGCCGCACCACGGCGGAAAGCACTGGATCGGGACGGGCGGCACGAGCCCCTTCGGCGCCGGCGGGAGCCACCCGTCGGGTATCTCCTTCTCCGCGGAGCGCGGGGGCGGCGGCGCGGTGCTCCAGGCCTTCGCGCGCAAGTACCGCAACCTCCGAAACGACCTGACGCTGGACGTCCGGCAGATCGGCGTCGCCCTCAAGCGCCTGCGCGACCTGAGGCAGGCCGGCGAGGAGGTCCTCGACCTCGACGAGACGGTCGACAGGAGCTGCAAGAATGCCGGAGAGATCGACCTCGTCTTCTCGCGGGAGCGGGAGAACCAGGTCCGGGTCATCCTCGCCATGGACTCGGGCGGCTCCATGGATCCCTACCGAGACCTCTCGGAGCGGCTCTTCTCGGCGGCCCACGGCTTGAACCACTTCAAGGACTTCCGGGCCTTCTACTTCCACAACTGCATCTACGAGAACCTCTACACCGACCTCCAGAAGGGCGAGTTCGTTCCCACGGCAGAGGTCCTGCGGGAGTGCGGCAAGAAGTACTGCTTCGTCGCCGTGGGCGACGCCTCCATGGCGCCGTACGAACTCCTGGTCCCCAACGGCACGCTCGAGCGGTACCGGACGGGCAACACGCGCGGGATCGACTGGCTCCGGATGATCGCCGAGGCCTTCCCCAAGAGGGCGTGGCTCAACCCTGTTCAGGAGCCGTCGTGGCGCTATTATGAGACTATCGACACGGTGGCGGGTCTCTTCCCCATGTTCCCTTTGACCCTTGAAGGACTCGAAAGGGCGGTGAGGCACCTTCTTTGATCCGGCGACGACTCTACCTGAACCTCGGCGACACGGTGTACCACCAACAGTACCGGATCTGGGGCCTCGGAAGGGTGATCGAGGTGAAGACCTCGATCCTCGAAGGGGGCCCCGCCCTGGTGCGGATCTCCTTCCAGGACGGCCGGGAGCGGACCTTCTTCAACGACCTCGACCAGGAGGGGTGCTGCTACTACATGGGCATTCGCTTCTACGAGGAGGAGTGCCGGCGGGCCCGATCGAGCCGGCGCCGGCGCGCGTCGCGGGGCTGACGGAGGCTCCAGGCGACGGGAGTCAGGGGCAGGCGCCCACCCGCTTCGCGTCATACCGCGTCACGATGGTGGTCCCCTGCGCCTTCACCTTGATCGTCCCGGTGTAGGAATCCCCTTTGTAGACCATCTCCCCTTCGCCGCTCCCCTCGCCCTTGCAGTCGACCTTCCACGTGACCTTGTTCCCGGTCTGCTTCAGGTCGGTCATCTTGCAGTTCTTGTCGCCTTCGGGAAGGGTCCTGCTCTCCCTCACGTCCTCCTTCGTGTAGCAGTGCTTCATGGTCGTCGAGGGCATCTTCATCGGCATGCCCGGCATGTCGATGCTCGACGTGATCTCCCAGAGGCCTTCCTGCATGTTGGGTGCGGCCGCCGGAGCCGCGGCCGGCGAGAGGAGCGCCGCCAGGGCGGCTACCGTCCAGAGCATTCCCTTCATCATTCCTCCTTCCGTGTCCCCCTCACCCTCCACCGAGGAGGATGTCCTGCTTCTTCAGGCCGTCGTTGTAGGAGAGGGAGTTCACGAGGACGTAGATCCAGGCGTTGAAGAACGAGCCCATGTTCGTCTTCAGGTCGAAGGCGCGCCTGGCGATGTTGCGGATCTTGAAGTACTCCCGCCTCGCGCGGTAGCACCCTTCGGACAGTTCTTCCGGCGTCATGTTGTGGGGAAGGAACGCGGACTTCCCGAAACGGAAATCCGGATGGAGCCACCACGCGCCGTCGAAGAGGAGTCTACACTCCTCCTCCAGTTGGCGATAGAGGGGGGTATTCGGGTACGGCATCAAGACGTTGAAGTCGGCCAGGGCAAATTTCTGCTCCATGCAGAACTCGAGGGTGCGTTCGAAGGTCTCCTTCGTATCGTGTTCGTGGCCCAGGGTGAAGGCCGCCCAGAGGAGGAGCCCGTGGTCACGGAGCACCTCCAACTGCTCTCGGTAGCGGCTGAAGCGGGAGAGGTTCGGGTGCTTTCTCATGGCCCTCAGGCTGGCTTCCTCCACCGACTCGAAGCCGATGAGATGGCCTTTGCAGCCGCTCCGCACCATGAGGCCCATGAGCTCTCGATCGTTGCTCATGTTGATGTCTCCCTCGGAGAACCACTTGATCCCGAGCGGAGGGAGGTCTCTGAAGAGCTCTTTCGCGACCTGGTGATTCATGACGATGTTGTCGTCGACGAATAGGATGAGGGAGCGCTCCTGCCTCTCGATCTCGTCGATCACTTCCCGGACAGGACGGTGGAAGAAGGTCCTCTCATAAAAGGTGCTAACCGAGCAGAAACTACAGTCGAAGGAACATCCTCGGCTGAACTGTACGAGGGTGATCGGCAGGTATTTCTTGCCCTTGAAGATGTCCCTCCGGGGAAGGACTCCCCGCTGAAGCATGCCGGTTCGAGCGCGGTAGCGGGGCTGGAGCGCGCCAGTCCGGGCATCCCGGATCACCTCGGACCAGAGGTCCTCCGCGTCGCCGAGATAGACGCTGTCGGCGTGGAGGCCGGCTTCTTCGGGAAGGTGGGTCGGATGGTAGCCGCCCAGGATCACCGGCACGCCGCGTTTCCGGTACTCGGCGCTGATCTCGTAGGACCGCTTCGCGGTGAACGTCTCGACCGTGAGGGCGACGAGGTCCGTCTGCGCGTCGAAGGGGATGGGCTCGACGCGCTCGTCGTGGAAGGCGACCTCCACGTCCGGAGGCGTGAGGGCCGCCACGATGGCGAGCGCGAGCGGCTCCATGACGGCCTTGTCACGGTACGAGCCGTCAGCGCTGTGGCCGAGCTTCGGCTTGACGAGGGTAAGCTTCATGGGCAGCCGTGAGGATCTCCCGGAGCTCGTGCTCCAGAGAGTTGCCCCCTAACGAGTTTGGGAACCCTTGCGGCGGCCCCCCTCGTCCGCCTAAGTCGCGAACGTTCCGACCTGCCTCTCTCCCTGCATCGGTGGAGGCGCCGGCGCGGTCGTGGGCTGCACCCAATGCGGGACCATGCGAAAGAAGAGGGATTTGAGCCCCTCCGCCTGCTCCTGGCCCGGGCCGACGGCGTTCAGGTGTCCCCCGGCTCCTCCGAGCCTCCAGAGACGGTCGGCGCGGGCGACGGCCTTGGCCGGGTCCTCGCCTCGGGCGATGCTCTTCAGCAGAGCCAAGCTCGTGGCGATGCTGTCGCCGGTGCCTGGGATGTCGTCATCCTCCAGCGCGCAGGGGAACTCGTAGCCCAAAGCCACAGCCCGATCGAGCGAGTCGTACTTTGCCATGATGAGCACGGCCAGGGCAACCGGGTGACCAGGGTAGACGATTCCGTGTCTCTCGGGGAAACGCATTCGAAGCCTCCATGCGTGTTGAGGCCCCTCCGGCGGGAGCCGAGCGCCTCCAGTGCGCCCTCTGAAAGGCCACAAATCCGGTCAAGGTCCGGATCGAAAATGCAACGGCCGTGCCGGCTGCCGGGGGCCCGGAGACGTGGCCGCATGGGACGAGAATGCGTCAGGAACCTCGGAGGGGCTGTGCAGACGCGGAACCGAGGGAACAAGGGCGTATTCGGTCAAGGCGGCGCACCCCTCCGCCAGGCGTGAAGGGGTTACGCCCGTCCGGCCCAGGTCAGAAGCGGTCCTCCTCCTCGGTCACGGGCCTCTCCCCCGCGATTCCGCGGACGTCACGCTCGATCCGGCCGTTCTCCGGAAACCTACCCGTCTCCTCGGCACTCGTTTTCGGCTCTGTCACCACCGGCCGCAGGAACGGCCCGTCCCCATGGGCGGGAAGCGCCAGCGCCGAAAGCGGGACTGTCAGGCAAGACGTCGCCAGGATGGTGCGGATCAAACTCCAACTCATGCTCGTCTCCTTTCAGGCGGACGAATTCTCCGGACCCTCCTCATCCTAAGGCGTGACAGCCGGCGTGGCACGGCCCGAGCGAAGCTCCCGGGGCAAGCGGGCTCCAGCCTTGCCGCCTTCCTTGACACCCGGGGTACCCACCGGTAGGTTCCTGTCCCGCAGAGTTCCGCGGAGTGGTCGTCTTTCTCTTTGCTTTTCCGGAAATCGCAGAACACAGGAGAGGCGGCGGATGACGAAGAGCGTTCGGGATCGACGGGGGGTTCGTGCTCAGAGCGGCATGAACCGGAGGCAATTCATCAAGAACTCTTCCTTGCTGGCCGGCGGCATCGCTGCCGGGCACGCCCTCCTGCCTTCTCTGGAGAACGCCATGGCCTACGCGGAAATCGTCCCGAAGGAAGATCCTCGCCTGGTCCGAGAAAGTGTCCGTTACCCCGGCGCTGCCGGCGAGATGCGCGCCTATCTCGCGGCCCCGAAGGGGTCCGGGAGGCTTCCGGGCGTGCTCGTCGTTCACGAAAACCGGGGGCTCAACGCACACATCGAGGACGTCGCCCGCAGAATCGCCTCGGACGGGTTCCTGGCCCTCGCGCCCGATGCCTTGTCGGCAAGCGGTGGCACCCCGCCCGAGCAGGAGCAGGCCATCAAGCTCATCGGGCAACTGGACGCGCAGGCGAACACGAAGAACTTCCTTGCCGCCGTCCAGTATCTAAGAGCCCATCCGCGATCCGGGGGCAAGATCGGCGTCGTGGGCTTCTGTTGGGGTGGCGCCGTGGCGAACCAGCTCGCGGTCCACTCCCCGGACGTCTCGGCCGTCGTCCCCTACTACGGCCGCCAGCCGGCCGAGGAGGACGTGCCGAAGATCAAGGCCGCCCTGCTGCTTCACTACGCGGGGATCGACGAAGCCATCAACAAGGGCATCCCGTCCTACGAGGCAGCCCTGAAGAAGGCCGGCGTGGACTACAGGCTCCACGTCTATGAAGGAGCCAAGCACGCCTTCAACAACGACACCAATCCCGAGCGCTACAACAAAGAGGCGGCGGACCTCGCGTGGGGGCGCACGATGGCGTTCTTCAAGGAGAAGCTGAGGTCGTGAAGCCGAGGCGGCGGGCCGCCGCCTGACGTGGCCTTCGGCCGCTCAGCGGCCCAGGCAGCACTTCTTGTACTTTCGTCCGCTGCCGCACAGGCACGGGTCGTTGCGTCCAGCCTTCTCCCCCGCTCCGGGTTCCCGCGGTGGCACCGGCGTCGCCTGTCGCTCCACGGTTTGGCGGTGGAGCCTTTCCACCTCGGCGACGAAGCCGCGGGCGTGGGCGAAGAAGCGCTTATAGCCGGCGCAAAGGTAGTTCAGCCCGGGTTCTCCCGCCGGCGTCCGGAGGAAGCGGTCCTTCGGGCAACCGCCGTTGCAGAGGCCGAGCACGTCGCAGGACCGGCAGTAGAGGGGCAGCGCCTCCCGCTTCGCCTCTCCGAAGGCCCTCTGGGCCGGGCTCTCCAGCAGTTCGACGAGCGGGATCTCGTGGATGTTCCCCACCCGGTGCTTAGCGTCGACGAAGTGATCGCAGGCGTAGAACTCTCCGTCGTGCTCGACCACGGGCACGTCCCCGCACGTCCTTTTGAAGGTGCAGAGGGCCTGTTCCAGGCCGAGCGCCGTCTCCGTCATCTCCTCGAAGAACTGCACCTTGACGCGGCCGATGTCCCGGGCCAGCCACTCGTCGAAGAGAGCGCAGAGAAACGCACCGAACGCTTCGGCGGGCACGGAACGATCGCTGACGCCGCTCGGCGCGTCTGGCCGGCGCTCGACGAGGGGCAGGAAGCCGAGATAGCTGGCGCCGATCTCCTTGAAGAAGCCGTACACCTCGCCGGGATGGGCCGCGTTCCGGGCGTGCACGACGCACAGGAGGTCGCACGGAATGCGGTGCTCTCGCAGGAGCGCGTGCGCCCGGAGGACGCGTTCGTGGGTCGGCTCCTCTCGCAGGGTGACGCGGTAAAGGTCGTGCAGTTCCCTCGGGCCGTCGAGGCTGAGCCCGACGGAGAAGCCCTCCGCCTTGAGGAATCGACACCACTCCTCGTCGAGGAGGAGCCCGTTCGTCTGTATGCCGTTCGCGACGAGGCTGCCGGGAGGCCGGTGCTTTCGCTGGAGCGCGACGATTCGGCGGAAGTAGTCGATCCCCAGTAAGGTGGGTTCGCCGCCGTGCCACGAGAACCGAACCGTAGGCGTGGGGCACGCCGCCATGTGCTGGACGATGTAAGCCTCGAGCGTCTCCTCGGACATGCGGAGGGCCCCGCCCGCGCCCCGGCCGGGTGTCTTGTCCCGGTAGTAGCAGTAGCGACAGGCGAGGTTGCACGCCGCCCCGATCGGTTTCGCGAAGACCTGGAACTCCCTGGAGGTTCTAGTCACCGCCCCCCTCGCTCCCGCTCATTCCGGGGACAGGCCTCCGCAAATAATCCCGTGCTCCTTCTACTACCGCGGGGCGGAGGGAGACGATGAGAGCGAGCCCCAGCGCGGACGTGCCGGCGAAGACTCCGAACGCCAGCCGGTAGCTCGCCGCGACGTCGAAGACGTACCCCGCGAAGATCGGCCCGATGAAGCCGCCGATGTTTCCCGCCAGGACGGCGATCCCGAGGAGGAACCCGTGGGCACGGAGGCCGAAGTACTCGGCAATCAGCGGCGAGATCGCGGTGTAGAACCCGCCGTGGGCGAGGCCGTACGCAGCGGCGAAGCTATAGAGCATCCAGAGCTCTCGGGCGACCTGCAGCCAGAGGAGCACCGCGATGAGCAGAACGAAGCAGAGGATCATGCAGCGCCGGGGACCGATCCAGTCCACGGCCCGGCCGATCACGAACCGCCCCACGAGACTGACGCCACCGATGACGGAGAGAACGCCGGCGGCGGCCCTGGGGGGAACGCCGACGTCGGTCGCGTGAGGTACGATGTGCAGCATGATGCTTCCGAACGTGAAGACAGCCGCGAGATTGGCGAAGAAGATCGTCCAGAACTGACGGGTACCGAGCGCCTCGCGGGAGAAGGCGCCGCTCTCCCCTCGTGCGGTTCTCGCCGGTCCGATCACGGCATCCCCATCCGGCAGGAGACCGAGCTGGGCCGGGTCCCGGCGGAGCAACTGTGCGACGCCGACGAGCGCCACCAGCACCGCGAGGCCCAGAATCACGTAGGACGTCCGCCAGCCGAAGGCGGGAATGAGCATGCCGATGACCAGCGGGATCACGAGCTGCCCCGAGCCGGTGCCCATCTTGACCAAGCCGGTCATCAGTCCCCTTCGCCGGATGAACCACCGAGCCGTCGTGCTGAGCGCGATGATGTCGGCCGCGCTCAGGCCGACGCCGAAGATCAGCCCGTAAAAGAGGTAGAGCTGCCACGGGGCCGTCATCCGGGACAGGAGCAGCAAGCCGAGCCCGCAGACGAAGCCGGCCAGGCTCATCGGGATCCTCGGGCCGACCCGGTCGCTCGCCCGCCCCACCACGACGCCCAGGACCCCCGCCACGAGGATCGCCAGGGCGTGCGCCCCGGACAAGGTGGCTCGAGACCAGCCGAACTCCGCCGCCACTGGACCGAAGAAGACGCCGAAGGCCACGTAGCTGCCGATGGCCACCGCCTGGACGGACGCACAGGCGGCGACGATCACGTGGCCGTAGAAGAACCCTGGTCTGCTCACGCTGGCACTCCCTCGCGCACGTTCTTTGACTCTTCCCGAAGGGTGCTCCCCACGACCGGCCCTGCCCTGAGCCGGCTCCCCTTGCTTCTGACCGGAGGGCGGCGGCGGGGTTCAGGAGAGTCTTGGGTCGCCGTCGCGTGACTGTAGCCTTGATGGGCCCCACCGGGAAGGGTAGTCCGCATCGCCTCCGGCAGATTTACGAGACCTTGCTCACTTCGGGGCGATCACGTGCGGTGTTAGGAGCGGCTCCCCGGCCGAAAACCTGGCCTTGTTGGCACGGGCATTTGCGCGGGCTGCGGGCGGTGTCACGCTTTGGAGGTGCGGAAATCGCCCGGCTTCGGCCGGGGGCTCGAAAGGAGGCAGTCATGTTGGATTTCAGACGCATCCTCGCGGTGAGCGGACTGACCGAGGAGTGCCGGAAGGCGATCGGAGCGGGGGTCTCGCTGGCGCAGAGGTACGGGGGGGAGCTGTGGGTCGTGCACCTGGTGCGCAAGAACCCCTTTGAGCTGAGCGGCGGCGACCTCCCCGTGGACACGATCGAGCACGATTACGAGCCCTACCTAGTCGAGGCGAACAAGCACCTCGCCGAGGTCCTGGCGGCCACAGGAGCCGCCGCCATGCCGGTCCGCCAGCTCGTGAAGTTCGGCAATCCGGTCGCCGAGATCGAGAAGATCGTAGGCGAGGAGCGCATCGACCTGGTCGTGTTGCTGACCCGGGGGGAGGGGCGGTTGGAGCACTACATCCTGGGTCGCGGCAAGGACGAGCTCATCCGGAGGATGCCCTGCTCGGTCCTGCTCGTGAAGGCCGACTAGGGCCAGGAGCATCGCCCGCCGCGCGTGGGTCGGCAGGAAGAGGCACGCCTTCGTCCCAAGCTCCGGCAGATTACTGGGGCTTCTCCAATTCGGCGAGGCGGGCCCGGGCCTGAGCTGCATAAGGGGAGTCGGCATGCTCGTTGAGAGGGTACTTGGCGCACAATGTCCCTCGGCGCCGCGCTCAGCCGAGACTTAAGTTTGAACCGCGGATGAGAGTGGCGTCCGGCGGTCGAGCGCCGGGAGCGAGAGGAGCGATGACAGCAGGACGGAGCGCGTCGGCACCGGCTTCGGCCTTTAAGAGGTGGGCCCTCCTATCGGTGGGATGGAGTGCCGTCGCGCTCGGAAGCATTGGCGTCTTCCTCCCCCTCCTGCCTACAACACCATTTCTCCTTCTGGCTGCGGTCTGTTTCGCTCGGAGCTCCGAGCCCGTCCACCGCTGGCTGCTCGGCCACCGCTACTTCGGGAGCATCCTGCGCGACTACATGGCAGGCTGCGGGATCACCTTGCGCGCCAAGCTCTTCGCCCTCTCGTTCCTATGGGTGACGATCTCCTGCTCGGCCGTTTGGATGGTGGACTCCGCCGGCGTGAGGCTTCTGCTCTTTGCAGTGGCCCTGAGCACGACCGTCTATCTCCTCCGCCAGCCGACGTGCCCCGCCAAGGCGACACCGTAGGGTGGACACGGTCACGGGGTGCTCGCCTGTAAAACCGGCTTGCCTGTCGCCGCTTCTGTCCCCCCTGTCCACCCGGATCCCCCTTTTGGTCCGCCTGCGCCACTCCCTGAGCGCATCGGCCGTCAGGGTTTCGTCCCCGTGGAACTCCGAAGCGCAGTGCGCAACTCCTACGCGGACGGCGGGACCGCCACCCTTCCCTTCGAGATGTCAGCGGGCGTGACGCCGTCCTTCCGGTAGTAGACCTCGTTGGCATCCGAATCCACGGTCAGAACAGAGCCGTCCAACGAGACTCCGGCGAAGAGGCCGCGGCTTCGGGAGTAGGAGAGCACCTCGGCTTGAAGCTTCGCGTCGGTCGCGGCGCTCACGTCTCGTCCTACCGGCCCAGCCGCCACGGCGGCATCCGCCCCAAGCGTCAGCTTGCCGCTGAGCAAGCTCTCGACACCCCGCCGGGTCTTGAAAATCGCGACGACGTCGGTTGACTGGGCTCCGATCTGCCATCCGACGCTTCCCCCCGCGAGCTGGACCAGCACCGGAGGGCTCCAGACGCCGTCGTCCTGCCGGACGAGGACGACCCCTTTCCCGAAGCGGCCACCGAGCACGAACCCGATCTTGATGACGCTCGGTATGATGGCGATCCCCTGGGCTTCACCGAGCAGTCGCGGCGGGATCGCCTTCTCGGGAATGGCCTGGATCTCTCGCAGGACGTGGCTGCAATTCTGGACCCGCTCGACGACCTCCTCCGCAGCGTGCACGGAGCCGCCAAGCCCGAGGACGACGAGAATCGCGAGACTGCCCCATCTGGTTCTCCACTCCATCGGCTGCTCCTTCGGCGGTGAAGCTCAGAGGTGCATGGCCTCCGGCCCGCCTGGCTGCGCAGGCTAGCGCAACGTGCAACGATCGCAAGGAAAGGAGGTGAGCCCCTCCCTCAGCCCGGGCCAGACGCTGCCGCGGAGGCCCCTTGTCAGGCGAGATCGCATAGGATACTATTCATTTCATTGCAAATAGTTAGTCAACTATGGTGAGGCTCGCATGCACACCGCCTCCGACGTGAGCCCCGGGCTCGAATTCGGTTTCCTCCTCGGCACCCTCAGCAGGGCCTGGCGCGGGAAGCTCAACCAGCGACTGAAGGGGCTCGGCGTCACCGCGCCGATGTTCATCGCCCTCGGGCAGCTCTCCCGGGCCGAGAAGGGCCTCATCCAGAGGGAGCTCGCGGACCGCCTCGCGATCGAAGGGCCGACCCTGGTGCGGCTCGTCGATCGCCTGGAAGCCGACGGTTGGGTGCGTCGCCGGCCTTCGGACTCGGACCGCCGCCAGAACGTCCTCGTCCTGACGGACAAGGCGCTCCCCGCCCTGGAGCGGATGCGAGAGGTCGCAAGGGGGCTCCACGACGAGGCGCTGCGGGTGGCGAGCGAGGCCGAACTGCAGACCGTGAGGGAGCTCTTCCGTAAGCTCCTCGCCCGGCTCGAGGAGATCTAGTGTCTCGGCCCGGCTTCGCGATGCGTGCGCTCCGCTCCCGAAACTACCGGCTCTTCTTCTCCGGCCAGAGCATCTCGCTCGTCGGCACCTGGATGCAGCAGGTCGCGGTCGCCTGGCTCATGTACCGGCTCACCCGCTCCGCCTTCTTCCTCGGGGCGACGGGCTTCGCCTCCCAGATCCCGAGCTTCTTCCTGGCGCCCGTGGCCGGGGTTCTCGCCGACCGGTGGGACCGGAAGCGCATGCTCCTCGCGACCCAAGCGCTCTCGCTCCTGCAGGCGCTCGTGCTCTCGATCCTCGTCCTCACCGGCTCCGTCCGAGTCTGGGAGGTCCTCGCCCTGAGCGTCTTTCTAGGTATCGTGAACGCCTTCGACATGACCGTCCGTCAGACCTTCGTGGTGGACCTCGTCGACCGCCGAGAGGACCTGGGGAACGCCATCGCGCTCAATTCCTCCATGGTGAACGCGGCGCGGCTGGTCGGCCCGTCCGTCGCGGGACTTTTGATCGCCGTCGTCGGGGAAGGCTTCTGCATCCTCCTCAACACACTCAGCTACGTGCCCGTCCTGGCAGCCCTCGCGGCGATCCGGGTGCCGCCGCGGTCGCTGCCCGTCCGCGTGTCGAGCCCCGCACGGGCGCTCCGGGAGGGCTTCGCCTACACCTTCCGGTTTGCCCCGCTTCGGTCAATCATCCTCCTCCTCTCGCTCACGAGTCTCGTCGGGATGCCCTACACGGTGCTCCTCCCCGTCTTCGCGAAAGAAATCCTCTCGGGTGGCGCGCAGACACAGGGCTTCCTCGTCGCCGCGGCCGGCGTCGGCGCGCTCGCCGGGTCCCTCTTCCTCGCCGCCCGGGAGGGCGTGCTTGGGCTCGGCCGGACGACCGTGCTCGCGACGAGCGCGTCGGGGCTGGGGCTCGTCACCCTCGCCCTCTCAACGAGGCTTTGGCTCTCGTTGGCCGCCCTGACGGCGGTCGGCTTCGGGATGATGGTCCAGTGGGCCGCCGGGAACACGATCGTGCAGACGATCCTGGAGGAGGACAAGCGCGGGAGGGTGATGAGCTTCTTCTCGGCTGCCTTCATGGGCGTGACGCCGATCGGGAGCCTCGCCGCGGGCGCGCTCGCCGGCTGGGTCGGCGTCCCGGCGGTGGTCTTCGCGGGCGGGCTCGGCTGTCTGGCGGGCTCCCTCTGGTTCCAGTGGCGGCTACCGGAGCTTCGGACCTACCTCCGCCCCATCTACGTGCGGATGGGCATCCTTCCCGAAACGGCTGCCGAAGTGGGAGGCGCCTGAAGGAGCGGCGCGAGCGCCTCGAAGGTGGTCTTGCCGTGGTCTTGGAGCAGGGCAGCGGAAGCCAACTTGTGCCTCCCTTCTGCTTTCCTGTCGCCGTTTCTGTCCCCCGTCCACCCTACGAACCTCGTCACCGGGGGTGATGGCTACCTTCCGCTCCTGACCTGGATCTCGTGGGCTTCGAGGACGTCGTCCACCTCGACACCGTGCACTTCGACGAACCCTCCGTGCCCGAGGAGCCCATGCTCGTCACGCACGCCGATTCGCTCCGCAATGCCTCCGCCCCGGGACAGACGCGAAAAGGCAACGGACGGTCCCTCTGTCCCCGGGGACCCGTTCCCCCTCGGCACCATTTGTCGCCAATTCTTTCCGTTCCGCTACGCAATCGCGAGGTCGGTCTTGCCGAAGTCGCTCCCCTTGAAGAGAAGTGGCTCGTCCGAGAGCTTGGCGAGGGCGTAGGAGCAGCAATCTCCGATGTTCAGTCCGGCGGATGTCGCCCCTTCCCGTACGTCCTCCATGCGCCCAGGGCGACCTCCACTTGAGCCGCCGTGAGCGGTACCACGTCCACTTGG
>JACRCS010000316.1 GCA_016218905.1 Deltaproteobacteria bacterium | reverse complement strand
CCCGATCTTCTTGAACTGGGCCGCGAGGTAGGCTTCAGAGCCTTCCCGCACCGCGGCCGCCACTTCCTGCATCTTTGGCGTGCCGGTGTCGGCCGCGAGGACCTGACGAGCCAGGTACCAGGCGTAGAGGAGGCCCAGGACCGCGACCGCGAGGACCGCCATCAGGGCGCCGATCTCGAGCGGCGTGTCGCGCGGGTCCGAGAAGAGCGCGAACGGCTTGAACGGCTCGCTCTCGGTTCCGCCGGACCCGAAGAGGATCGGCGAGAGGTAGAACGCTCCACCCCCGAGCAGGGCAAACGCGGCGAGCCGCCGGGTGCTCATGGGCGCACCTTGCCGCCTGAAGAAGGAAAGGAAAGTCGATCGCACAGTCGTACCTCCTCCACAGGAACGCGGGCATTCTTGCAACGCGTCGGGTCCGGCCCGCTTCCCAACGCGGGAACCCTACGCCTCGCGCGGTTCCCGGGCAATGAAAAGTACGGCCGAAAAGAGGGTTACCGTGGTCCTACTTGTAGGAGAAGCCGCTCCCGCCGATGAACTCGCGGAGGATGCTCGTGGCCGGAACGTCGTCCGGCCAAACAGGGACGAAGAGCTCGAGGAAGCGGCGCAGCTGGTACCCCTTCGCCTGGGCTGGCGAATCGGGAGGAATCTCGAGCAGGTAGCGGTACGCGAAGCTCTTCAGGACAGCCGTCTCGTACGCGAGCGCCGAGTTGAACATCGCGTCGCAGTGCTCCTGGAACGGGAAGATGTGCTTCTCCTCGCCCGCCCGCACCTTCGGCCAACGCAGGATCGACGTCTCGGCAGAGTAGTTCCGGTACTTCCGGTCCCTCACGAGGCGCCTCAGCAGGCGCCCGTCGCTCGTCCGGATCCGGTTGTGGTCGTCGATGCAGAGCTGCGTCAGGGCGTTGATGAAGATCCGGAACTTCTTGTTCTCGGCCACCGACTCGGTCAGCCGCGGGTTGAGCGCGTGAATCCCCTCGATCAGGAGGACCTCGTTTTTCCCGAGCGTTCGCAGACGCCACTCGGCCTCGGGCTTCCTCTGCCCCACGCGGAATTCGTAGACGGGCGTCAGGACCTCGCGTCCTTCGACCAGCTCCTTCAGGTGAGGAAGGAAGAGCGGAAGGTCGATCGCCTCGAGCGCCTCGAAGTCGAAGTCCCCGTCCGCGTCGAGCGGCGTCTTCTCGCGGTCGACGTAGTAGTCGTCGAGCGAGAGGGTCCGCGGCGTGATGCCGTTCACCTCGAGCTGGATGGAGAGACGCTTGACGAAGGTCGTCTTGCCGGAGGATGACGGCCCCGCGATGCAGACGACGCGCAGCTCGTCGCGCCGCGCCGCGATCCGGTCGGCCAGCTCGGCGATCTTCTTCTCGTGCTGCCCCTCGGCGATCTGGATGACGTGCTTGATCCGGTCGCCGAGGCAGAGGTCGTTGAGGTCGGGGACCGTCGCGACGCCGATCCGCTCGTTCCAGCGCTTCGTCTCGGTGTAGGCGTTGAAGAGGACCGTGCCCCCCTGCGGCGCGGTCGCGGAACGCTCGGTCTCCCCGTCGAAGACGAGGAGGAGCCCCTGCCCGTACGGCTCCACGTGGAAGCTCCGGCAGCAGCGGACCGAGAGGGCGTAGGGGCCGTGCCTCACGTCGGTGAAGCCGAGGCACGACACGAGAGGGACGCGGTGCGACGGCCAGACGCGCAGGAGGCGGACCTTGAGAGTCTCCCCTTCCTGCTCGAAGAGGTGGAGCGCGGCGTCGATGGAGACTTCCTGCCGGACGACCTGCCGTCCCGCGTCCGCCTCGTGGTGAAGGGCCTCGTCGAGCTGCGCGGCGAGCTCGATCAGGGGCGGGTGCTCGCCGGAGACGCCATAGTGATAGCCCCCGCGCAGGCTCTGCCCCACGTGGAGGCGGGCGTCCGGGAACAGCTTCCGCGCGACGCCGTGGAGGAGGAGCGTGGCCGTCCGCCGCACGACCTCCTCGCCCTCGCGGGAGTTCGCGTCGACGGGCTCGACGAGGCTCGGGCACTCGATCGGGAAGTCGAGCGCCACGACGCGGCGGTTCACGCAGGCGGCGACGACGTCGAGGCCCTCGGTCGGGCCCGAGTCGAGCAGCTCACCCACGGTGGTCCCCTCGAGGACCTCGGTCTTCGTCCAGGGAAGCTCGACCGGGATCAGGGCCATGACGCCTCCGGCTGCGGACTACCGCAACGAACCCGAGATCATAAGGTTACGGTGGCGCGGCACCTACCGGAGATCTCTGGCCCCTACCAGCGTCACGCTCTCGGCGGGCCTGGTTCGTCGATTCGTTTTCTCCAGACGCTCCTCTGACCCATAGCGGCTATCGGACCCGGAATCTCGTGGGAACCCTTGCCCTCACACCATCTCGAGCCAGCCGAACCAGGTCGGGTGGTGTTCCCGATACCAGGTCAGGACCTCGCGGATGAGCGCCTTCTTGTCGGGCGCCAGGACCGCGTCGTCGATCCGGTCGAAGTGGATCCGGATGCCGTTGTCGCCGAAATACTCGAGCGCTTCGGAAGCGAGCGTCTGGAGCTCGTTGCGGATGCGGCCGGAGTCGGAGACTTTGACGGGACGCGTCTTCCAGTCCTGGCCTCGGTAGAAGCGGTCGAGGAGCGGCGAGAAGACGAGGCGGGTCTGGTCGAAGGACTCCATCAGCCGGAGCGTGAGAGTCACGTCGAGGATTCCCCTCTCCGAGGAGGCGCGGGTGGTGACGCGGTAGACGCCCTGCTGGATCTGCTCCACGCCCGGGAGCCCGGTGTACGGCTCGGGGAGCATGCTTCCCATGAGCGAGAGGACGTGCCACTCCTTCTTGGGAAAGAAGTCGTCCGCGGTGATCGTCTTCTTCCCGACGGGCATCGCCGCCTCGCGCGCGTTGTTTAGGATGGAGGCGTACCCGAGGCAGTCCTTCGCGGTGACGGCGCGGCCGAGCGTCTCGGCGAGCCGCTGCGGGAAGTCGGGCGCGGAGGGGTCGAGGTGGAGGAGGTGCCGCTCCTTCTCGTAGGAGATCTCGAACTTCGACGTGAAGAGGCACATCGAGGTCTGGTTCCCGAGGATCGGGTCGAGGCTCGCGGCCTGCAGGGCCTCGGCCGACGCGGCGTAGCCGTCGGTGATGAAGAGGTGGGTCCGGCCGTCGGGGCCCGCGAACGGCCCGACGCGGT
>JACRCS010000315.1 GCA_016218905.1 Deltaproteobacteria bacterium | reverse complement strand
GGAGGAGCGGGAGCTCGTCGGCGTCGCGGGTCAGGCGGATCGCCTCGGCCAGGCGGCGGCCGTCGAGCTCGGGCATCTCCTCGTCCAGGAGACCGACGTCGAAAGGCTCCTTCGCTTCGATCCACGAGAGCGCCTCTTCGGGTGACGCCGTGGCGCGGACGAGCATTCCCCACGAGGAGAGTGTCTCCGCGAGCGTCTCGCGGGACCCGGGGGCGTCGTCGACGAGGAGGACCCTCTGGCCCGCGAGGCGGCCCACTCCGGGCATGGCCTCGCTCATGGTGGGAGGCGGCCCCTCGAGCGCGAGAAGTGTGACCCGGAACGTCGAGCCGCGGGGCGCGTCGCTCGAGACGCGGATCCCTCCGCCCATTCGCTCCGCGAGGCGCTTGCAGATGGCGAGGCCCAGGCCCGTCCCTCCGAATCGCCGCGTCGTCGAAGGGTCCACCTGGCTGAAGCTCTCGAAGAGGCGGTTGAGCCGCTCCTGCGGTATGCCGATGCCGGTGTCGCGTACGACGATCTCGACGAGCCGCTTGCCGTCCTCCGCCGGTCGCGAGGATGCCCTGAGGACGATCTCCCCGCAGGGCGTGAACTTCACGGCGTTCGAAAGGAGGTTCAGGAGGATCTGCCGGACGCGGGTGACGTCCCCCACGAGCGTCGCGGGGACCGACGGATCGATGCGGAAGGAGAGGTCGAGGCCCTTGGCCGCCGCGGCCGGCGCGACGAGGTCGAAGGAGTCTTCCACGGCGTCGCGGAGGGAGAAAGGGCGGCTCTCGAGCTCGAGCCGCTCCGACTCCCTCTTCGAGAAGTCGAGGACGTCGTTCAGGAGCGTCAGGAGGGTGTCGCCGCTCGTCCGGATCGTCTCGACGTAGTCCTGCTGCTCGGGCGTCAGCGACGTCTCCAGGAGGAGCCCCGCCATGCCGATGACGGCGTTCATCGGCGTCCGGATCTCGTGACTGATGTTGGCGAGGAACTCGGTCTTCGCCCGGCTCGCGCCCTCCGCCGCGTCGCGCGCCGCCGTCAGCTCTTCCTCGACCCGTTTGCGCTCGCTGATGTCGCTCGAGATCGACACGAAGCCGACGACCTCGCCGTCCCGGAGAAGGAGCGACGTCCGGAGGGAGACCCAGAGGACCTCTCCTTTCCGGGTCACGTTGAGGATGTCCCCGCGAAAGCCGCCGGAGCGCGTCGCCTCCGAAATCGCCTCGGCCAGGCCGGGCGGGTTGACGTCTCCGAGGAACAGCTGCCACGGTCTTCCGAGGAGCTCGTCGCGGGTCCAGCCCGAGCGGGCGAGGACCGCATCGTTGACGTAGGTCACAGCCCCGTGGGCGTCCGTTACGAGGACGAAGTCCTCGATCGTCCGGGCGATGTGCTCGAGGAGGGCGAAGTCTCCATCGGGGCGGTACGCCCCGCCCGGGGCGGGGCTCACCAGGCGAGCTCGAAGATGCAGGCCGGGGCGCCGTCGGCGACGCAGGAGGAGTGGCGGACGACGATGGGGCCGGGGGCTTGCAGGAGGCGGAGCGCCTCCTCGTAGTAGCCCCTTCCGGAGACGCAGTAGACCGACGAATACACCGTGGGGCTGTCGATCCGCACGTGTCCGGCGCTATCGCCGAGCGCCTCGTAGACCGACCGGCCAAACGTCTGGAACTGGTGGTGCAGGACGGTCATCCGCTCGAAGAAGCGGTGAGGCTCGCCGCTGATGAAGCTCTTGTAGACGCCTGTCAGGTTGAGCGCGGCCGAGTGACGGCCGAGCGCCAGCCACGTTTCCTCGGGGTCCCCGCCGGCCGCTTCGGCGATGGCGCGGTCCAGCACGATGAGGGCGGAGAAGGGAATCCAGTCGGTGGGGAGGACCATGCGCGAGAGGAAGGCGGGAGCGGGAGTCGGTAGCGCCTTTCGGACCGGTTCGAGCCCGGCCCCGAATCGTTTCTCCGCCCAGCTCAGGTGCGCCCGGAGCATCGTTCCCTTCACCATCGCCTTGTCGTCGAACCGATCGGGGAGAGTCTTGCTCATAGCGTGCGTAGGTTATCGCGATTGGCGCGGCTCCTCGGCGCCGTCGTCAGGCGGGCGGAGCCGAGACCTCTCTCCGCGGGTACTTCGTCGCGACATCGTCGTCGACGAGAGCCCGGAAAGCGGCCGCAAGCTCCTCGGTGGAGCCCTTCAGGGTCGTGAATCTCTGCCCGTCCACGTAGACCGGGCAGCTCGGGGCCTCGCCCGTTCCGGGGAGGCTGATGCCGATGCTCGCCGCTTTCGACTCGCCCGGACCGTTGACGATGCACCCCATCACGGCGAGCGTCATCGTCTCGACGCCCTCGCGCTCGGCCTTCCAGGCCGGCATCTGCTCCCGTACGTACCCCTGGATCCGCTCGGCCAGCTCCTGGAACGTCGACGAGGTCGTCCGGCCGCAGCCGGGGCAGGCGGTGACGCTGGGCGCAAAGGCCCGGATGCCGAGCGACTGGAGGAGCTCGCACGCCGCGTACACCTCCTCACGCCGGTCGCCTCCGGGGCGTGGGGTGAGGGAGACGCGGATCGTGTCGCCGATCCCTTCCGCGAGGAGGACCCCCATCGCCGCCGACGACCAGACGAGTCCCTTCGTCCCCATCCCCGCTTCGGTGAGGCCGAGGTGGAGCGGCTGGACGGTCTTCGCGGCGAGGTCGCGATAGAGGGAGATCAGCTCGCGCGGACGCGACACCTTGCAGGAGATGACGATCTGCTCCGTGCGGAGGCCGCACTCGAGGGCGAGCTGGGTCGACTGCAGCGCCGAGAGGACCATGCACTCGTTCAGGATCTCTTCGGAGCTGCGGCCGAGATTGCGGGCGGTGTTCTCCTCCATCCGGGCGACGACGAGCTCCTGGTTGAGCGAGCCGCCGTTGACGCCGATGCGCACCGGCTTGCGGGTGTTGCGCGCCACGCCGCAGATGATCGCGAACTGCTCGTCGCGCCGGGCGCCAGTGCCGACGTT
>JACRCS010000319.1 GCA_016218905.1 Deltaproteobacteria bacterium | reverse complement strand
GATGCCGAAGAGGAAGGCCAGGAGAGTGCCGAGCGCGGCGATCTGGGCCAGCGCGAGGTCGACGAAGATGACCTTGCGCCGCAGAACGTGAAGGCCCAGGTAAGAGTGGATGCCGACCAGCACCAGACACTCGCAGAAGGCAGGGAAAAGCAGCCAGACGATCGATCGCGGTGACATCAGAAGAGCCCTTCCAATTCAATCGCCCTGTTTCTTCTCCGGCGCTCCCGCCTTCTCCGCGGCGGCCTTGAGGCTCGATACCCAGTGATCCACTAGTTTGAAGTAGTCGTCCGCGCCCGGGGCGCCTCCGACGTAGACCGGCACGATGACCGCCTGGGCGCCCGTCTTCTCGGCGACGTTCGTCACGTCCGATTCGCTGAAGTAGTTCTCCGACAGGACGATCTTCACGCCGTCCTTGCGCATGGTCTCGATCAGATCGGCCACGTGCCGCGTCGAGGGCGGTATGCCCGGTTTCGGTTCGAGCGTGCCCGCCTCGACGAGCCCGAACAGGTGGAAGAAGTAGGTCCAGGTCCTGTGGTAAGTCACGATCCGCGCGCCGCGAAGCGGGGCCATGGCCTTCCACCAGCCGCCCGCGTACTCGGCCAGGGCCTTTCCCTTGTACTTTTTCGTGGCCAGAAAGTCCGCGAGCTTGCCCTGCTCCGCCAGCGAGGCCAGCGTGTCGCCCCCGAGCATGGCCGCGAGCTCCTTTCCAAAGAGCCTCTCGTCCAGGTCGTTGAGGAAAGCGGCGAGGTTCTTCTCGTAGAGCTCCTTGCCTCCGGGGTCCGCACGCGCCATGCCGAGAGCGACGTTGCGAGCCACGACGCGGATGTTCACCGGGCTCACGGTGATGTGCGGGTTGCCATAGACGTGGAGGTCGCCTTCGCCCGCGGACACGGACGACGGCTTGTCCAGCATGGCCACGCCACGGGCCGCGGCGACGTAGCCCGCCTGCCCGCTCAGTATGCGGGGGTTCCCGGCGCGATCCACGACCGCGGGCAGCCACATCTCGAGGTCCAGCCCGGTCTCGATGAGCACGTCCGCGCTCCCGAGCAGGGCTGCGAACGAGGGCTTGGGCCTGACGAAGTGCGCGTTCTGGTTCCCGGCCACCATGGCCTCTACTTCCACGCGCGCGCCTCCTATCGCCTTAGCGACGCTCGCGTAGTCAGGGAGGGTGGTCACGACATGGATCACGGGGGCTTCCGAGGCGTGGAGGGCTCCTCCTACGGGCAGGAGCAAGAGGATGAGGCCCAGGAAGGGGCTCCGCCTGTTTGCGATTCGGGATTTCGTTGCGCTTTGGAAGTTCCGATCCGGGATTCGCTCGCCGGCCCAGCCCGTTTCGACTTTGAAAGCATATCTATTCATGGTTGAGCTCCTTTGCACTCGCTGGTTCCTTTCCAAGGGGTCGCCGCCTCGGGTTGACCGCCCCTTCGCGGCGCCTCCCACACTTGCTCCGATCAGGACAATCAGGCTGGCCCGAAGGGCCATCAGGAGAATCAGTATTTCTCATGACGATGAGGGCCGGCCTCGAAGATGAGCGAGAGCATCAAGGTGTGCTCCGGCTCGCCCATCCGGTGCCCGTCCGCGTAGTCGTATTCGAGCCGCACCTTGACGAACTCGCTCTCCTGCCAGGTGACGTGCACCGAGGCGAGGCCTCTCCAGGCCGTGTCGTGCGTCGCTGCCAGCGGCGCGAGAGTTTCTCCGATTTCGGTCCAGGCCCAGTTCTTGCCGTCGGGCTTGAAGAAATCCGCGCGGATGCCCACGCTAAACGTGCGCGATACCCGCGCGGTCAGGCTCGTGAACGCACCCCAGGCGCGTATGGTCTCCGTCTCCCTGGTCGGCGCGAGGACCTCCTTCCACGCCAGGAAACCTTCCGCCCTCCATTCGACGTTGGCGTACTTCGCTGCCCCGGTCGGCTCCCAGACAAGGCTCAGGTCCGCCCCGACGACCCCCGCGAGGTGGGATTCCACAACCGCTTCCGTCTCCGGGTCGGGCAGGCCCGTTAGAACGGTCCACTTCTGGGAAGCGCCGAGGAGGCCTGAAAAGCCGATCTCGAAGTGTGCGTCCTTGGACAGGTCCCAGAAGTTCTTCCAGTGCGCCAGTCCGCTCGGGACGCTCCAGATGTTGCCCGTGAAGAGACGCTCGTTCTCGCCGTTCGTGATCTGCAGGGTGATCTCCTCGTAGGAGGCCCACAGGCGCGGGAGCGTCCACTCTATAGACAGCCCCGTTTGTGCCAGACCGTGGTCGCCGAAGATCGCGCGCAACGGCAGTGGGTAGTCCGCTTCGTCGAGCGCGTGCTGGTGCCAGCGGTTGATCGTTCCGAAGCGCTGGCGGAACCGCCCTGCGACGAGGTTCACCCCGGGAAGGACGGCGAGCCTGGTGACCTGGATCTCCTCCAACTCGGCTCCGCCATGCGAGTGGCCGAGGGCGCCCAGGTGCGCGTGATGATGATGCTCTTCCTCGCCCTCCTCCTCCGAGCTCGCCTCCAGCTCCGGCGCGAAGGCGAGGACGGCCTTGAACTTGGTATACGGGTCGAGATAGGAGTCCAGTTGGATCTCCAGGGCCCGCACCAGGAACGACCACGCCCCGCGCTCGCCCCTTTCCTGTCTCCAGTACCCCATCAGGTCGCCTGACACGCTGATCTGGGGATTGAGGGCCTGAAGCGCCAGCCCCAGTGCTTGGAAGGCGCCAGAAGGTCTCTCCTGAGTCTGCGCGGACTCCGTGCCGGCCTCGGTCTGAGCAGCTTCGCGGAGTTCCTCGAGCTCTGCGTCCTCCCCGGGCTCGATCCTCGCATCTTCCGCGGCCGCGCCGGCCGCCAGCCATAGCAACGCGCCGGCAATCGCGACGATTGTCCAACTATGAGTGCGCATCTTATCCTCCATGCAATCGACAGGGAGCACCCCCCTGGAACGAGGGAGGGAACGGTCACGCAGCGACAAAGACGCCGCCGCCAGAGACCGCCTACATGGGATTCGCCAGGGTGCGCGGAGGCCCGCGCGGAGGTGGCAGTGTGTGCTCGGCGGGGGCCGCCGGCATGAACGCCGGCATCAGGACAGACTCACCGGCTGTCGGCCCGCAGTCGGAATCGCCTGGCGCATCAGGCGCGAACGATTTGAGCGTGCCTCCGACCAGGCACTCCATGCATGGGCCGCTGTGGTGCTCGCAGCCTTCAGGGGTGGCTGACACGGTCGCGCAGTGCTGGGCATCAATAGAGTCGCAGCATGCGGCCACGCAGTGGTCGTGCTCGCCATCCGGGCAGACCTGTCCTGGTATGCAGGTGTGCAGGGCGTGAATCGACAGGAAT
>JACRCS010000007.1 GCA_016218905.1 Deltaproteobacteria bacterium | reverse complement strand
CACGACGGCGAAGGTCGTCCAGGGGGGCGGCGACCTCGTCGACGACGTCAACGAGGGGCGGGCGAAGCTCTCGGAGCTGAAGAAGGACGAGCTCCCGGCCGAGCTGAAGGACAAGACGCCGGAGCAGCAGAAGGCGTACCTCGCGCAGCAGGAGGCGAAGAGGAAGCAGCTCCAGGCGCAGGTCGCCGACCTCGTGAAGAAGAGGAAGGTCTACGTCGACGCCGAGATGAAGAAGGCGGCGGCCGAGGGGAAGGGGAGCGCGTTCGACGTGGAGGTGGCCACGACCCTGAAGGAGCAGGCGAAGCGGAAGAAGATTTCGTTCGCGACGACGCCGTAGCCGGCGGCCTGCCGTTGCCGCCCGCTGACCGGACCCGGAGCCGCCTGGTTCCGGGCGGGAGGTCAGGAGGCGGCGGGCGTCCTCGAACGATGGAACGTCCCGAGAGGGCCGTCCGCCATGGCGATGTGCGCGACGAGGTGGCGGGCGAAGGCGTCCGCATCATCCCGGAGCTTGGTGGCCTCGCCGTCGGAGAGGCGCGCCCGCAGAGCTGTCATCGTCTCGAGGAATCCCTCGTGCTCGGCCCGGTGGGCCTCGAAATCCGGATAGGCGAGGAGCCGCATCTGGTGCTCTTCGGCGAGGAAGTGCGCTCTCGTGAACTCGTCGAGACACCCGAAGATTTCGCGGCCGGCCTCCCGGTCGCCGGCTTCGAGGTTCTGCGTGAGCTCCCGCAGCAGGCTGAGCATCTGGGCGTGCTCTTCGTCCATCTCCCGATTCCCCGTGATGAGCGTGTGGTGTTGGTCTGCTGGGTTCATGTCGCGGCGCTCCTCTGGACCTTCGTCAGCCCGGGACCCAGAGGCCGCCCTTCACGACGATAGGGTGCCCGTCGATCGAGACGCGCTGACCGCAGCCCCCTTCCCGGAAGTCGCAGACGATGTCGACGTGCTGCGCGGAGCGGTTCAGGACGCCCCGCGCCGCCAGCTCCTCGAGGCGCGCCCGCGCCGCCGGGGTCTTCGGGTCGCGCTCGAAGCTGGCCTCGTAGCTCGCGCCGATGGCGACGTGGAGGGTCCCGCCGACCTTCTCCACGAACAGCGGGTGCTTCAGCGCGCGCGTCAGGCCGGGATTCATGCCGAGCGCGACCTCGCCGAGGCGGCGCGAGCCGTGGTCCGTCTCGACGATCGAAGCGAGCTGGGTCTCCCCCTCGCGCGCCGAGTACTTCACGATCCTCCCGCTCTCGAAGACGAGGTGGATCCCCGAGATGTCGACGCCCCCATTGAGCACAGGGAGGTCGAGGTAGATCTCCCCCTCGACCGAGCTCGCGTCGGGGCTCGTGAAGACCTCGCCGTCGGGAACGTTCCGAAGGCCGTGCGAGAGGACCGGGATCGAATGGGAGAGGTCCATCGTGAGGACGAGCTCGCGCCCCTCGCCGGGGAGCCACGTCACGACCTCCATCCGCTTCCCGTCCTGGAAGAGCGGCGAGAGCCGCTCTTCGGCCTCCAGGAGCGGCCGCGGGTCGATCGTCGAGGCGTCGACGACGAACCGGACGTAGTCCTCGAGCGGGATTCCCTCCATCTCCGCATACGCAGGGGTCGGGTAGAGCGTGATGACCCAGCGTCTCGCGAGGCGAAGGTCGGCGAAAGGGCGGTCGGCGCGCGCGAGAGCCGCCGACGCCTCGCGGGCGAGCCCCGCGTAGCTCGCGGGGGACTCGGCCCCGAGGACCTCGATGTACTTCGTCATCGAGGCGTAGCGCTCGTGGTGCCAGTCGGGCACCCGCGCGAGCTGCTCCTCGCCGGCCCCGCGGCCCATCGCGGCGGACCAGACCTTGCCGCGCTCGTTGTTCGGCGGAACGATGTAGACGTCGGGGACCGCGCCTGCGGCGATCACGTCCCGCTCGATCCGCTCCATGAGCGGCCAGGCGATCCGCTCGCCCTTGATCATGACCCGGTCTTCCCGCGTCACTCCTCCGATCGAGTGGGTGACGAGGAGTCTGGCCCAGAGGTCGAGCTTGTCGGGGTCGATGCGCGGCTCTTTCATGCAGGCACCTCTATCGCACCGGGAGCGCCGATCCCCTACGGTTTCCCTCGGGGCCGGGGAGAGGAGGATACAGAAGGAGCCGCCCGGCCCACCGGTCAAAGCGGGGTGACGGTCCAGCGGGTCGTCGAGCCGCTGCTCTGGCCGAGGCCGGAGCCCTGGCTCTCCTGGGTCGCCGAGACGGTCACGAGCCGCCCGCCGTGCCGCGTAAACCGCCGGCTCTCCCGGTGCGAGACCGTGAAGGAGATGAGCATTTTGGAGACCTTGATGTCGAGCGTCCGGGTGAGGGTGATCGGGACGCCGTCGGCGTCGAGGCGGAGCGTGACGGCGTCTTCGTAGCGCTTCACCGACTTCCGGTCCTCGTCGTCCATGTCCGGGACGGGGTGGAGGACGACGGTCCGCACGGTGTGACCCTCGAATGGCTCGGTCCGGTCGGAGACGACCGTCGCGCCGTCGAGGAGCTCGCGGATCGCCGTCCCCGGGTCGACGAGCTTCAGCGCGTCGCCCGGGTCGAGGCGGGCGGTCGTCGCTTCCTGCTTCTTACGCTCGGCTGTCGTTCCGGGCTTCGGGAGCCACTCCGGATCGAGATGAACGGAGAGGCCGGACGGGCCGTGCTCGACCACGGCCTCCCCCTTCTTCGGGGGTCCCTTCGGCTTTTCCTTCTCGGATTCGGTCCGGTAGACCTCGACCCGCACCCGGACGGGTGCGGAGAGCGAGAGGCGGTCGAGGCTGGCCCGAAT
>JACRCS010000324.1 GCA_016218905.1 Deltaproteobacteria bacterium | reverse complement strand
CATCACCTCCAACGGGCCGCGGGGGCTCTACAACGACACCTGCAACCTGCTGACCCTCTACGCCTACCTCTCCGACCACAAAGCCGACACGCTCACCCGCATGGTCGACACGGTGGAAGCCTTCGCCGCGACCAACAACACGCCGGACGCGAAGTTCCTCCTGGGGGCCGGAACGGCCGGCATCGACGCGGCGACCAACATCGTGGTGAAGAAGGCAAGCCACGACATGCTCCTTTGGGTCTACGGGGCCGTGATCCTCCTCTGCTTCATCACCTTCCGGTCCTGGCGGGCGGTGGTCGTGGCCGTGGTGCCCCTCGTGCTGACCTCCATCCTCTGCGAGGCGCTCATGGTGAAGCTCGGGATGGGCGTGAAGGTCGCGACGCTCCCCGTGATCGCGCTGGGGGTCGGGATCGGCGTC
Organism: Deltaproteobacteria bacterium; assembly: GCA_016218905.1. The sequence goes on along the minus strand of JACRCS010000324.1, from coordinate 8,098 downwards.
GACTACGCCCTCTACATCCTGAGCGTGGTGCTCGGCCATCTCCGCGCCGGCCGGACGCTCTCCCAGGCCTACTACAACACCCTCTGCTTCACCGGGCGCGTCGTGGTGCTCACCGGGCTGACGCTCGCCTTCGGCGTCGCTACCTGGGCCTTCTCGCCCATCAAGTTCCAGGCGGACGTCGGGATCCTGCTCGTCTTCATGTTCGTCTGGAACATGCTGGGCGCGCTCATCCTGCTCCCGGCCCTGGCGACCTTCCTGCTGCCGCAGAAGGCGCGGGTGGCGGAGACGGCGGAGGAGGCCACCGTCTTCGCCGCCCCGTAGGAATCAGCCTGCTATGGGACGTATGGGACCTATGGGAATGATGAGAAACCCGGTCGTCGCGTCGTCTCCTCCCATACGTCCCATGAGTCCCATAGGTCCCATGACACCAAAGCCCGGAGGTTGAGATGAAGAAGGTCTCCCTGAAAGACGTCAAACCCTACCAGGCCCCGAAGCACTTCGCCATGACCGCGCTCCGCCTGCACGGGAAGGAGGAGACGGGTGCGAGCAAGTTCTGGATGGGGCTCTCCCACTTCCTTCCCGGCGGGGGCGCGGAGTACGACGAGTCGCCCACCGAGAAGATCTACTTCGTCCTCGACGGCGAGGTGACGGTGAAGACGCCGACCGAGGAGATCGTGCTCGGGCCCTGGGACTCGCTCTTCATCGGCGCCAACGAGGGCCGCGAGATCGTCAACCGGACCAACCGGCCGGCGAGCATGCTGGTCGTCATCAACTACCCGGGTTAGCGGAGGAGCGGACATGAACGAGAAGAGAGGCGTTCCGCAGATCCGAAACCTCTTCGACCTGACCGGGAAGACGGCCGTCGTCACCGGCGGCTCCGGCGGGCTCGGGCGCGCCGTGGCCCGGGGGCTCGCGGCCTACGGCGCCGACGTCGTCGTCACGAGCCGGACCCTCGCGTCGCTCGAGGAGACGGCGGAGGAGGTGCGGGAGGCCGGGCGAAAGGCCCTCCCCATCTCCTGCGACGTCGCCGACCCGGCGAGCGTCGAGGCCATGGTGGACCGGACGGTCCGGGAGCTCGGGAAGATCGACATCCTGGTCACCGGGGCGGGCATCGCCTACCGCCAGCCGGCCGAGGAGATGGCCATTGCCGAGTGGCAGAAGGTGATGGACGTCAACGTCAAGGGGACGTTCCTCTGCTGCCAGGCCGTGGCGAAGCGGATGATCGAGCGAGGGCAGGGCGGCAAGATCGTCACGGTCTCCTCGATTCGGGGCAGCCAGGGCCACCCGGCCGGGTACTCCGCCTACGGCACGAGCAAGGGCGCCATCCATCTGCTCACGCGCCAGCTCGCCTGCGAGTGGGCGAAGTACAAGATCCGGGTGAACTCCATCGCGCCGTGCATCTTCTGGACGCCGCTCACCGAGCCCATCCTCAAAGACCCCGAGATGTACAAGCTGTTCATGACCCGGATCCCGATCGGGAGGGCCGCGGAGCCGGAGGACTTCATCGGAGCCGCGGTCTACCTCTCCTCCGAAGCGAGCGACATGGTGACCGGCCACATCCTCTACGTGGACGGCGGCAGTGTTGCCGGTTAGGGGCGGCCGCCCGGCACCGACGAACGTTTTCGTCGTCGGCGCCGGACTCATGGGGCACGGCATCGCCCAGCTCTTCGCGTACGCGGGCTGCCGGGTGACGCTGACCGATGTGAGCCCGGAGGCTCTCGCGGCCGCGCCGGAGCGGATCCGCGCGAGCCTGCAGCGGATGGCGGCCCAGGGGCTCGCCGACGCCCGGAAAATCGAGCCGGCGCTGGCCCGCGTCCGGACCGCGGCCGAGCTGGCGGAGGGGACTCGGGGCGCCGAGTTCGTCATAGAGGCCGCCTCGGAGAACCTGGCCTTGAAGCAGGAGCTCTTCCGCCGTCTGGACCAGCTCTGCCCACCGGAGACCGTCCTCGCGACGAACACGTCGGTCATCAGCATCACCGAGATCGCCGCGCTCGCCTCGCGGCAGGAACGCATCGTGGGCACCCACTTCTGGAATCCTCCGACGCTCGTCCCCCTCGTAGAGGTCGTCCCGGGGGATCGGACCTCGCCCGAGGTCGTCGAGCGCGCGTTCGAGCTCCTCGCGAGCGCCGGAAAGCACCCGGTACGGGTGACGCGGGACGTCCCCGGCTTCGTCGGCAACCGTCTCCAGCACGCGCTCTGGCGCGAAGCGATCTCGATCGTGGAGCGGGGCATCGCCGACGCCGACGTCGTGGACGAGGTTGTGAAGTACGGGTTCGGCATGCGCCTTTCCGCCCTTGGGCCCCTGGAGAACGCGGAGCTCGTCGGCCTCGACCTCACCCTCGCGATCCACGACTACCTCCTGAAGCACCTGGAGAGCTCGCCTGCGCCTTCCCCGCTCCTGGTAGAGCGGGTGGCCGAGGGGAAGCTCGGGTTCAAGTCCGGCGCAGGTCTTCGGGAATGGACCCCCGAGGCCGTAGAACGCGTGCGCTCGGGCCTGGAGGATCACCTGTTCCGCTGGGTCAAGGGGAGCAATTCGTAGAGCCTGGCGCAGAAAGAGGACACGACCATGGAACCCGTCATCATCACTGCCGCGATCACCGGCGCGGTCGCCGTGCCGTCTCTGACCTCCCATCTGCCGTGGAAGACCGAGGACATCGTCGACTCGGCCGTGGGGGCGGCGGAAGCGGGCGCCGCGATCGTCCACATTCACGCCCGGAATCCGGCCGACGGATCTCCTTCGTCGGACGGCGGGATCTTCGGCGAGATCATGTCGGGGATCAAGAAACGCTCCGACGTGGTGATCTGCATGACCACCGGCGGCTCGCCCGCCATGACGGTTCAAGAGCGGACGGTCAACGTCACCCGCTTCGAGCCGGAGATGTGCTCCTTCAACCTGGGCTCCATGAACTTCGGCCTCCATCAGGCGCTGAAGAAGAAGCGGGAGTGGCGCTTCGAGTGGGAGCCCAAGTACCTGGAGGCGTCGAAGGACTTCGTCTTCAAGAACACCTTCTTCGACCTCGAGCACCTGTGCGGACTGGTGCGCAATTACGGGACCAAGCCCGAGCTCGAGGCCTACGACGTGGGGCACCTGTATAACCTGGCGTACCTCGTCCAGGAGGGGCTGATGACCCCGCCCATGCACATCCAGTTCGTGATGGGGGTGCTCGGGGGAATCGGCACCATGCCGGAGGACCTCACCTTCCTGAAGCGGAAGGCGGACACCCTCTTCGGCACCGAGAACTACACCTGGTCGGTCTGCGCGGCGAGCAGCGGCCAGTTCAACCTCGCCCCGATCTCGCTCCAGATGGGAGGCCACGTCCGCGTGGGGCTGGAGGACAACATCTACCTGCGGCGGGGGGTGCTCGCCGAATCGAACGCCCAGCTCGTCGAGAAGGCCGTAGCGATGGCGACGGACATGGGAAGGCAGGCGGCCACGCCGGCGGACGCGCGGCGGATTCTGGGGCTGAAGGGGCTTGAGAAAGTGAAGTACTGAGATGGGGGACTATAGGAACTATAGGAACTATAGGAACTATAGGAACTATAGGAACTATAGGACCTATGAGCATGTCCGAACCCCTTTAACCCCTTAAGACCTACAAACCCCTGCTAGGAGAAGCGCCATGGGAAAGATCAAGTTGGTCGACCTTAGCCATCCGTTCGGGGACAAGGCGCCGCTGTGGCCCTACTTCGAGGACGTGAAGATCGAGCGGATGCACTACATGGCGAAGTCCGGCGTGCTCTCGCAAAAGGTGACTACGGTCATGCACTGCACGACGCACGCGGACTCGCCCGCTCACGTGGTGGAGGGGCTCGAGTACACCCACGAGATCCCGCTCGAGAAGTATTACGGCGAAGGCGTGATCGTCGACATCCCGAAGAAGCAGTGGGAGCTGATCACCGCCGAGGACCTGGAGAACGCCACCCCGAAGATCCAGAAGGGCGACATCGTCATCGTCCACACGGGCTGGAACAAGTACTGGGGCGACAACTCCATGTACTTCCTGAAATCTCCCGGGCTCGGCCGGGAAGCGGGCGAGTGGCTGGTGGCCAAGGGCGTGAAGTCCGTCGGCGTGGACCAGCAGGCCCTGGACCATCCGCTCCATACCGCCATCGGGCCCCACGGCCCCGGGCCCCTGCGGCCGGACCTCTTCGGCGAGTACGAGCGGATGTTCGGAAAGCCGGTCAAGGAGGCCTTCCCCGAGTGGGAGCCGTGCCACAACCTCCTCATGAAGAACGGCATCGTCGGCTGGGAGAACGTCGGGGGTGATATCGCGAAGGTCGTCGGGAAGCGCTGCGTCATCTCGGGCTTCCCGATTCGCTGGTACATGGGCGACGGGTCCATCGTCCGCCTGGTCGCGTTCATCGACGAGGACGAGCTCAACGACGTCCCGGACCGCGTCTACAAGTACGGGACGAGCTGAGCCTCTCGCCGGAATCGGCGTGTCGAACCGGGAAGGGGCCGCGCCGGCGGTCCCTCCCCGGCGCCCGGCTGAGGCGCCCCGAAGCGACGCGCGCTGCCGGTCGCTCAGCCGCGCACCTTCCGCCCCGGGGGCGGAGGATAAGGACGGTCCTCACGTGGGAACGGAAGGTGAGAACAAGGCCAACGCCATCGAGAAGGCGCTCCGTATCCTGATGCTCTTCACCCCCCACAACCGGGACCTGGGCACCACGGAGATCAGCCAGCGGCTGTCGTTCCACAAGGCGACCGTCTCGAGGATTCTGTTGACGCTGACGCGACACGGGTTCCTCCAGCAGGATCGGCGGGCGAAGACGTTTCGTCTCGGCTCCTCGGCCCTCAAGCTGGGGGTCGCGATCAAACAGTCCCTGCGGACGAACCTGGTCGAGCTCGCAAAGCCTCACGTGGACGCCCTGCGGGACTCCGTAAACGAGACGACCACGCTCGAGGTCCTCTCCGGCCCTCTGACCGTCCTCGCCTATCTGGCCGAGGGAACCCGAACCCTGCGCATGACGACCCACGTCGGCGCGACGCTACCCCTCCACGCGGCCGCCGGAGCCAAGGCCGTCCTCGCGTTCCTTCCGCCGGAATCCTGGCGAACCACCTTCGCGGCCTCCCCCGCCCGGCTCACATCCAAGACGGTGACCGACCCCGAGGTCTTCCGGAGACAGCTCCAAACCATTCGGGAGCAGGGCTTCGCGATCGACGACGAGGAGATCGACGAGGGCGTCGTGGCGGTCGCAGCGCCCGTCTTCAACCACGAGGGAGCTCCCGTCGCCGCGGTGGCGGTGGTCGGACCCTCCGACCGGATCAGCCTCTCGCCGGGCTCGAGCCTCATCGCCCGGCTGAAGCGGGCGGCGGAGGAGATCTCCGCGGAGCTGCACTCCGGCGCCGACGCCCGAGACTCGGCCGGCCCGCCGCCCGGGGGGCAGATGCGCGGTCGTCCGCTTCGGCGGAGATCGCGCAGATGCTGACGCGCATCGCCGCCGCCGTGGAGGAGCAGAGCGCGACCGTGCGGGTGATCAGCGCGGACGTGAGCACGCTCAACCAGATCGCCGAGGGCAACGCCGCCTCTTCCGAGCAGGTCTCCGCGAACCTGAGCCGGCTCGCCGGACTGGCGGGGCAAGGAAAGCTGCAGGTCCAACGCTTCCGGACGTGAGGAACGCAGGCGCCCAAGATCGACGATGGACGGGATCCCTCCGGCCGACCCGAAGGCAACCCCCGGCGGCAGCCGGATTGCGGCCCGAGAAGGAAGCTGTGTATGATGCGCCGCGGAACTCACGGGACGAAACCGGTTCTCGAAGGCGAAGACGGAATGAAGGCGGGCGACCAGGAAGGCAGCGCCTCCGAAAAGGCGAATGCCATCGAGAAGGCTCTCCAGATCCTCATGCTCTACCATCCGCACAACAAGGAGCTGAGCACGACGGAGGTGAGCCAGCGGCTCGGGCTGCACAAGGCGACCGCCTCCCGAATCCTCCTCACGCTCGCGCGCCACGGGTTTCTCCAGCAGAACTCGCAAAACAAGCTCTTTCAGCTCGGGCCGGCCGTCCTTCGCCTCTCGACGGCGGTCAAGCAGTCGTTGAAGAGCGAGCTGGTCCAGATCGCCAAGCCGTACCTGGACGGCCTGCGCGACCTCGTGAACGAGACCGTGGGCATGGAGGTGATCTCGGGTGACCTGACGGTGCTCGCCTACCTGGCGGAGGGCGCCAGGCCGGTCCGCACGACCACGTCTCTGGGCGCGACCCTGCCCATCAACGCGGCGGCGGGAGCGAAAGCGATCTTCGCGTACTCTGAAAGCGCTTCGTGGCGCCGCATCTTCGAGCGAGGGGTAACTGCTCTTACCGAGCGAACGATCACCGACCCCCAGAAGTACGGCGAGCAGCTCAAGCTGGTTCGCGCGCTGGGCTTCTCGATCGACGAGGAGGAGATCGACCTCGGGGTCACGGCGCTGGCCGCCCCCGTCTTCAACCACGAATCGCTCCCCGTGGCCGCCGTGGTCATCATCGGGCCGTCGGACCGAGTACGCGGAGAACGCGAGCCGACCCTGGTCGCTCACCTGAAGGAGACCGCCGCCAGGATCTCGCGGGCCTTGCACTACGAGCCGGAAGGGTAAGAACAGGAAGAACAGGAAGAACAGGAAGAACAGGAAGAACAGGAAGAACAGGAAGAACAGGAAGAACAGGAAGAACAGGAAGAACAGGAAGAACCCTGCCTTTAGGCGCTCGGCAGGCTCACCCGAAAGGTCGTCCCCTCGCCCTCGGCGCTCGTGAAGGACACCTTTCCTCCCAAGTAGCGCTCGCCGAGGAGCTTCATACTGTAGGTCCCCAGGCCCCGCCCGCTCCCCTTCGTCGAGAAGGAGCGCTGGAAGATCTGGAGCTTCGCCCTGGGCTCGAGGACTGTCTGGTTGCTCACCCACAGCGTGACCGTCCCATCCAGCCGTGCGACTCCCGCCCGGATCGTCTCGCCCGCATCCGAGGCCTCGACCGCGTTCTTCAGCATGTTCCCGAGGACACGACCGAGGAGGGTGCCATCGGTCGAGAGGAGGACCCGCTCCTGCGGCAGTTTCAGCGCGACCCGGCCATCGCCGTAGAGGGTCGCCACCCTCCGAAGGAGCTCGGGCGCGTCGACGCTCTCGGTCCGGACCGGGAGCTCGCCCGCTTCCGCCATCACGAGCTCCCGTTGCGTCTGGATCTGGGTCAGCAGCTCGTCCGCGAGCTGGTCGAGCAGAGAGTGGTACCTCGTCGGGTGCTGCCCCGCGGCCTCACGCAGGAGCCGCGCGACGGAGCGGATGTTGCCGGCCGTGTTGAGGACGTCGTGGAAGAAGATCCGCTCCAGAGCGGCCCTGCGCTTCTCGTCCGCGATGTCCTGGATGAAGAAGAGGGTGAACTCCTCGGCCTCGAAACGGAAGGGGACGGCTCGCACCCGAAGGTCCAGAGACCCGGGCGAGGCGGCCGTCAGGATTCGGCACTCCCGGATCTGCGGCTCGCCCTCGTGACTCTCGAGGATCGCCTTCAGCCCTCCGCAGGCCCGGCAGTGCTCGGTCATCCCGCAACGGCAGCCGGGCTCCGAAACCCGGAGACATCCGACCGCCTCGCCCGGCCTCATCCCCAGGAGGGCGGCGCCGTCGGGGACCGCTACGAAGGAGCAGAAGGCCCGGTTCGCGAAGACGATCCGGCGCTCCCGGTTGAGGATGAGGATGCCTCCCGGCACCGCCTCGTACGCCTCCACCAGCGGGCCGGCGCCGACGAGAAGTCGATGCTGTCGCCGTACGGTCTCGAGAGGCGCGAGCTCGTCGGGTGGCAAGGGACGCGGGTCTTCGGGGCGAGACAAAACATCACCTCCTGGTCCTTAGAGGCTTCCGGCCCGAAGAGAGTAAATCGTCAGCGCCCTGCGTTCAACGTTTGCCTGCTCGAACCCGATCACCGGCCCCGGACCCGCCGGATGGGCTACGGAAACGCCCCGGTTTGATCCCATGGGTGGCCGGCCTTCGGACTCTTGCTCCTTCCAAGTGACAAGACCGGTCTTCCATCGTCATTCCGGCACGGATGGCCGGAATCCAGGGCGCCACGGAGGCCCCTCCTGGGCAACTGGACCCCGGCAATCCGTGCCGGGGTGACGGAGGAGAGGGCGGAGTCACTTCCT
>JACRCS010000323.1 GCA_016218905.1 Deltaproteobacteria bacterium | reverse complement strand
GGGACGGAAGCCTCGGCATGTCCGCGGGCGAGCTGGAGACCCTGGCGCGCCTGGACATCCCCGCCGTCCTGATCCACTTCAACAACGCCTGCTTCGGCTGGATCAAGGCCCTGCAGGCGCTCCACTCCAGGAGCCGCTTCTACTCGGTCGATTTCACGGCGGGAAACCCGTGCCTCGTCGCCGAGGGCTTTGGCCTCAAGGCGTTGCGCGCGGAGACCGCCGAAGAGCTCGAGGAAGCGCTCGACGAGGCGTTCGCCACGAAGGGACCGGTCTTCCTGGACGTCGCTACCGAGTCGGAGGTGGTCGAGCTGCCCCCGGTGGCCACCTGGCTCAACGCCGCGGAGAAGCTCGGGCGAAGGCAAGAGCAACCGGAGAACGGAGAGAAGGAGTCGCCATGAGGCTCGTCGTCGTCGGTGGGGGATGGTCGGGCTGTGCGGCGGCCCTGGCGGCCCGGAAGCAGGGGGCCGAGGTGGTGCTCCTGGAGCGGATGGACATGCTCCTCGGCACCGGGCTCGTGGGCGGCATCATGCGCAACAACGGCCGCTTTACCGCCACCGAGGAGATGATCGCGATGGGCGGCGGGGAGCTCTTCGAGCTCTGCGACCGCGAGAGCCTCCACCGTAACATCGAGTTCCCCGGCCACCGGCACGCCTCCCTCTACAACATCGCGACGATCGAGCCGACTGTGCGGGCGCTCGTCGAAGGGGCGGGCGTGGAGCTCCACCTCTCGACCCGCTTCGAGGAGGTGGAGCTCGAACGCAACCGCGTCAAGGCCGTGCGGGCGAAGGAGGGCGGGGAGGAGCTCCGGTTCGAGGGCGACGTCTTCGTCGACGCCACGGGCACCGCAGGTCCCACGGTCAACTGCACCCGGCACGGCAACGGCTGCGCCATGTGCATCCTTCGCTGCCCGACCTTCGGAGGGCGGGTGAGCGTCGCGGCCAAGGCGGGCGTCAAGGAGCTCATCGGCCGGAAGGGCGACCAGGTGGGCGCCATGAGCGGCGCGTGCAAGGTGCTCAAGGAGTCACTCTCGCCGGAGATCAACGAGAGCCTGCGAAAGACGGGCGTGGCGGTGGTGCCGATCCCGGAGGAGAAGCGGGTCAAGGGGAAGCTCTCGATCAAGGCGTGCCAGCAGTACGCGCTGCCGGAGTTCGAGGCGAACCTCGTCTTCCTCGACACGGGGCACGCGAAGCTGATGAGCCCCTTCTTCCCGCTGGACGCGTTGCGGGAGGTGCCGGGGTGCGAGCACGCGCGGTTCGAGGACCCGTACGCCGGGGGGCGAGGGAATTCGATCCGGTACGTGGGGATGAGCCCGAGGGACGACGCGCTCCGGGTGGAGGGGATGGAGAACCTTTACTGCGGGGGTGAGAAGGCGGGGCTGCTCGTGGGGCACACGGAGGCGATCTGCACGGGGACCCTGGCGGGCCACAACGCGGCACGGCAGGGGCGGGGGGAAGAGCCGCTGGTGCTTCCGACGCCGACGGCGGTGGGGGACGCGATCGCGTACGTGCGGGCGCAGATGCAGACCGAGAAGGGCCTCGGCTTCAAGTACACCTACTCGGGATCGGCGTACTTCGAGCGGATGAAGGAGCTCGGGCTCTACACGACCGACGTGGCCACGATCCGAAACCGCGTGCTGGAGGCCGGGGTCGCTGGGGTATTCGCCCGAAGGTAGAGGCAGCAAGGTGTGGCTGGGACCCTGCGTAGCAGGGTCCCACAAATCGTCATGCTGTGACGCGCCCGGCGGCTCGGACGAGTCCGACCCGTCGGACCAAGGAGTCTTCCATGCACGGCTGGAACGGAAAGGTCCTCCGGGTCGACCTGACCCGCGGGAAGGTCTCTGCGGAAGCGCTCGACCCCCGGACGGCCCGGGACTACATCGGCGGCCGCGGGCTCGGGATCCACTACCTGAACCGGGAGGTGGACCCCGCCTGCGATCCGTTCTCCCCCGAGAACCTGCTCGTCATGGCCACGGGCCCGCTGACGGGCACCCGCGCCCCCACCGGGGCCCGGTACATGGTGATGACCAAGTCTCCGCTGACGGGGGCGATCACCTGCTCGAACTCCGGGGGGCACTTCCCCACGGAGCTCAAGCGGACCGGGTACGACGCCCTCCTCTTCGAGGGCGCCGCGCCCGAGCCGGTCTACCTCCGGCTCGACGGCGAGCGGGCAGAGCTGCGGCCCGCCGCCCACCTCTGGGGGACGACGACCCACGAGGCCACCGACCGGCTCCTGGCGGAGACCGACCCTAAGGCCCGGGTCTGCTGCATCGGCCCGGCGGGCGAGCGGCGGGTCCTCTTCGCCGCGGTCCTGAACGACAACCACCGGGCCGCCGGGCGGTCGGGGGTCGGCGCGGTCATGGGCTCGAAGAACCTGAAGGCCGTCGTCGCCCGGGGCGACCGTTCCGTGGCCCTCGCCGACGAGGAAGGCTTCCGGGAAGTGAACGCTCGGGTGCTCGACCGGTTCCAGGAGGCGGCGAAGAAGAACCCCCCGGCGCTACGGCTCCACGGGACCGCGGTCACCGTGATGGCGACCCAGAACTACGGCGTTCTCCCCACGAAGAATTGGCAGCACGGGACGTTCGAGGGTTGGAAGAAGATCCACGGCGAGACCCTGACGGAGCGCTTCCTGGTGAAGGCGAGCGCCTGCTTCAGCTGCCCGATCGCCTGCGGCCGGCGGACCCGGGTGGACGTGCCGGGCTTCGAAGGGGAGGGAGAGGGGCCCGAGTACGAGACCCTCTACGCCATGGGCTCCAACTGCCTCATCGACGACCTCGCGGCCGTCACGAAGGCCAACTACCTCTGCAACGAGCTCGGCCTGGATACGATCACCATGGGGGCGACGGTCGCCTGCGCCATGGAGCTCGTCGAGCGGGGTCACCTCTCGGAAGAGGTAGTGGGCCTGCCGCTCCGCTGGGGCGACGGCGGGGCGCTCGTGGAGCTCACGAGGCAGACGGGCCTGCGGGAGGGGTTCGGTGATCGGCTCGCGGAGGGGAGCCTGCGACTCGCGACGGCGTGCGGTCACCCGGAGCTCGCGATGCACTCGAAGGGCCAGGAGTTCGCCGGCTACGAGCCCCGGGGCTCCCAGGCCATGGGGCTCGCCTACGCGACCTCGCCCATCGGGGCCTCGCACATGCGGGGCGATCCGGCGTACTGGGAGCTTCTGGGCGTGCCCCGGAACATCGACCGCTTCGCCCACGAGGGGAAGGGCCCGATCGTCCGGGACTGGCAGGACCTCTTCGCGATCATCGACTCGGCGGGCCTGTGCGTCTTCTTCTCGGTCCGCAACCTGATCGAGCCCCAGCTCGACTGCCCGCCGACGGACATCCTCGCGTACCTGAATGCGGCCACCGGCGCGGGGTACACCCTCGAGGAGCTCGTCCGGGCCGGCGAGCGGATCACCAACGCCGAGCGGCTCTTCCTCGTCCGCGCGGGCTTTCGCCGCAAGGACGACTCGCTGCCGGCGCGGCTGACCGAGACGCCGCTCCCGGACGGGCCGGCGGAGGGGCGCGTGTGCCGCCTCGACGAGATGCTCGACGACTACTACCGGGCCCGGGGCTGGGACGCCGACGGGGTACCCACGGCCGAGAAGCTCGACTCGCTGGGGCTCGGACAAGGCGCGTGAAGGTCCGGGTGAGGAGTTAAGTGATGGACGAGCGAGAGGATCGGGAGCCGACCGGAAGAAAGGCGCGGGCTGTCCACTCCTCGGAGCGGGCGCTGGAGGGGCTGACCCGCCAGGCCTACGCCGGCATCCGGCAGATGCTCTTCCTGGACGAGATCGCGCCGGGCCAGAAGCTCCGCTACCGGGAGATCGCCGAGCGGCTGGGGATGAGCCCCACGCCCGTCGTGCAGGCGATGAAGTGGCTGGAGTTTCAGGGGCTGGTCGAGCACGAGCCGAACCGGGGCTTCTACCTCTCTTCCGTGCGCCCGGAAGAGATCCGGGAGATCTACGAGCTGCGGGAGTCCATCGAGGTGGCGTGTCTGCCGAGGGCGGTGGAGCGGCTCGACGAGGAGGGGATCGAGCGGCTCCGAGCGGCGCTGGAGAACCACCAGCAGGCTACCCGGGACCGCCACCTCAAGCGGCGGCTCCTCGCGGACATCGAGTACCACATGACGCTCACCGGGCTGGCGGGCGGCGACATTCGGGTCCGCATGGTCGGAAACCTCTTCGACCTCCTGTACCTCAAGTATCGGGGCGAGCTCCTCTTTTCCCGCCTTATGGAAGACGTCGCCGACGAGCACCGGCAGATCTTCGACCACGTCGTCGCCCGAGACGCCGAGGCCGCCCAGAAGGCCCTCTCCGAGCACCTGCGGAGGATTCGCGACCACGTGCTGGAGGGGCTGCGAAGGAGCGCGGAGGAGCGGGAGGCGCTTGGAACCGGGTTTTCGGTTTTCGGTTCTCGGTGACAACCGACAACTGATGACCGATAACCGACAACCGACGACCGGAGTCATCCCCATGCAGGTCGAAACCCTGCCGAGCCTTCTGGAACCGCGAGACTACTACCTGTCCGGCAACGAGGCCGCGGCCGAGGGAGCCCTGGCCGCCGGCTGCGACTTCTACGGCGGGTACCCGATTACGCCTTCGAGCGAGATCATGGAGCGGATCGCCGAGCGCTTCGGCGAACTCGGGCGCACCTTCGTCCAGATGGAGGACGAGATCGGGTCCATCTGCTCGGTGATCGGGGCCGCCTGGTCAGGCGCCCGGGCGATGACCGCGACGTCGGGGCCGGGTTTCAGCCTCATGATGGAGGCCCTCGGCTACGCGGCGTTCACGGAAACTCCCATCGTCATCATCGACGTCCAGCGGGCCGGGCCGTGCACCGGGCAGGCGACGCGGGTCGGCGCCGGCGACATCATGCAGGCCAAGTGGGGCTCCCACGGCGACTACCAGGTGATCGCCCTCTCGCCCTGGTCGGTCCAGGAGATGTACGAGATGTCGGCCGAGGCCTTCAACCTGGCCGAGCGCTACCGGGTCCCGGCCGTGGTGCTGGCGGAAGAGGCGGTGGGGCACCTGCGCGAACGCGTCCGGATCCCCCCCTCGGTGGAGGTCGTCCGGCGGGACCGGGACCGGACCCGGCCGCCCTTCGGTACCGACGCCCCCGACGGCGTGCCTCCGATGCCGGCCTTCGGCGACGGCGCGGCGCTCATGGTCACGGGCTCCACCCACGAGGCGAGGGGGTTTCGGCGCACCGAGGACGGCAAGGTCCACGAGCGGCTGGTCAACCGGATCAACCGGAAGATCGTCGACCACCGGGGAGAGATCTGCCGGGTGGAGGGCCACTTCCTCGAGGATGCACGCGCCGCGGTGGTCGCCTACGGCTTCACGGCCCGGTCGAGCCTCCACGCGGTCAAAGGGCTCCGGGCGGAGGGGCTCCCGGTGGGCCTCCTGCGCCTCCGGACGCTCTGGCCCTTCCCGGTGGAGGCGGTGGCGGAGGTCGCCAGGCGCGTCGACTGCCTCCTGGTGCCGGAGATGAACCTCGGGCAGGTGGAGGGCGAGGTGCGCAAGATCGCCCGTTGTCGCGTGGAGGGGTACCACCAGGTGGACGGCGAGATCATCCACCCCACGCACCTCCAGGCGTGGATCAAAGAGAGGCTGGCATGGCCCGAGACCTGAACGCTTACCTCCGCGAGGAGGTCCAGACCACCCCCTTCGGCCCCGGCTGCGGGCACGGCATCCTCATGGGCGCGATCCTCCGGGCGGTGGACGAGCTGGGGCTGGCGTTCGATCGGATGCTCTTCGTCTCCGGGATCGGCTGCGCCGCCTGGATCCCTTCGCCGAACTTCAAGGCCGATACCCTCCACACGCTCCACGGCCGCGCGCTCGCCTTCGCCACGGGGGCGAAGCTCTACAACCCCGGACTGACGACGCTCGTCGTGAGCGGAGACGGCGACCTCTCGTCCATCGGCGGGAATCACCTCATCCACGCGGCCCGGCGGAACCTGGACGTGACGGTCGTCTGCGCGAACAACCAGATCTACGGCATGACGGGCGGACAGGTCGCCTCCACCACCCCCAAGGGAGCTTTGACCGCCACGACGCCCAAGGGGAACCCCTACCGGCCCTTCGACCTCTGCCGGCTCGTGGCCGCGGCGGGAGCAGCTTACGTGGCGCGCTACGCCGTCGTACAGCCGCTCCTCCTGCAACGCGCGATCCGCAAGGGCCTCGAGACCCCCGGCTTCGCCTTCATCGAGGCGCTCTCGCCGTGCCCTACCCAGTTCGGGCGCCGGAACCGCCAGGGAGAGGCCCCCGAGCAGCTACGGCGGCTCCAGGAGATGCTCGTTTCCCGGGACGAGGCCGTGGCGCTTACCGCCGAAGCTCGGGAGTCCCGGGTCGTCTACGGAGAGTTCAACGATGCTTGAATCGGTCCAGGTCGAATTCTGCGGGCTCGGCGGGCAGGGCATCCTCCTCATGGGCGGGCTCCTCGGCGAGGCGGCCGTCCGGGAGGGCGCGTGGGTGGCCGGGTCCAACTCCTACGGCGCCCAGGCCCGGGGCTCCGGCTGCCGCGCGGAGCTCGTCCTCGCCAACGAGCCGGTGGACTTCCCCCACGTCCTCCGGGCGGACCTCCTGGTCGCCATGTCCCAGGAGGCGTACGAGCTCTACCTTCCCGGGCTCGCGGCGGAAGGGCTCGTCGTCTGTGATCGGCCCGGAGTCGCGCCCGCGTCCGGGGAGGCGAGGCTCCACCTGCCCGTCCCGGCCACGGCAACGGCCGTCGAGCGTTTCAAGAGCCGCCAGGTGGCGAACATGGTCCTCCTGGGGGCGGTCGCCTGCGTGACCGGCCTCGTCTCCCGGGACGCCCTCCTCGAAGCCGTCGCGGCGGGCGTGCAGCCCCGCTTCCGGGAGCTGAACACCGGCGCCCTCCAGGCGGGCTTCGCCCTCGGCGAGGAGGCCCGAGGCTCCGGCGGCGAGGCCCTGCGCCGGTGGAGAGAACGACTCGGACTGGTCTGACGTTTCGGACCCGTCTGACGCGTCTGATCCGTCTGACCTGTCCGGCGAGTCGGACTCAAGAGAGGAACCATGGCCCTTGGGAGGATCTACCGCCCCGTCGTCGACCCGCAGAGCTGCCGGAGCTGCTGCGTGTGCCTGAGAGGCTGCCCGGCCGAAGCGCTGCCGGACCTGCGCGCAGAGGACTCCACCCTGCGGGGGGCGGCGTACGGGAGCCGCGCGCTTCCGGAAACGAGAGGCGTGCCCGGTTGTCAGGCCGCCTGTCCGCTCGGCCAGCGCGTGCGGGACTACGTCGGCGAGCTGGCCCGGGGACGCTGGAAGGACGCCCTCTTCACCATCCGGAGCGAGAACCCCCTGCCGTCGATCTGCGGCTATCTGTGCCACCACCCCTGCCAGAGCGGGTGCCTGCGCGAGGCGGTGGACGCCCCGATCGCCATCCGGGAGCTCAAGCTCCTGGCCGCTCGTTACGAGCTCGCGCACGCGGCAGAGGTCCGGGACGAACTCCTGGCCCGCCGTAACGCGCCCAACGGCCGGCGCGTGGCCGTCGTCGGCTCCGGCCCGGCCGGCCTGACCGCGGCCTACGATCTGCTGCTCGCGGGCTGCGCGGTCACGGCGATCGAGGCCGCCGGCGGGCTCGGCGGCATGCTCCGGCTCGCGATCCCGGGCTTTCGCCTCCCCCGGGCGGTGCTCGACCACGAGCTCTCGATGCTCGCCGCCCTCGGGCTCGACGCCCGGACCGGGTCGCGGATCGCGACTCCCGCGGACCTCCAGGGGCTCCGGGACGAGTTCGACGCCGTCCTCCTGGCCCTTGGAGCCGCCAGGGGCACCCCGCTCCCGGTCCCGGGCTGGAACGGCGGAGGCTGCCGCGACGCCCTCGGCTTCCTGAGGGAGTTCAACGGGGGGCTCGCGCCGTCGTTCGATGGGACCGTGCTCGTCGTCGGAGGGGGGAACGTCGCCCTCGACGCCGCGCGGGCGGCGCTCCGGTGCGGCGCGGGCGAGGTCCGGGTGGTCTACCGCCGGGACCGCGCCGACATGCCGGCGGACCCGCAGGAGGTCTCGGACGCGGAGAAGGAGGGCGTGAAGTTCGACTTCCGGCTCCTTCCCCGGGAAGTGGAGCGGCGGGGCGGGGCCGTGGCCGCCCTCGTCTGCCAGGGGACCGAACCGGGAGCGCCGGACCCGGCCGGCCGCCCTCTGGTGGCGCTGACCGGCGCGGAGACCCGTCTCCCCGCCGGGTCCATCCTGGCGGCCGTCGGCCAGTCGGCCGAGCACGATTTCCTGCCGGCCGGGGCCGTCAGCCGGGAGGGGACGCTGCTCGTGGACTCGGGCGGCCGGGTCTCGGGCTGCCCGGGCCTCTTCGGCGCCGGAGACGGGGTGACCGGCCCTTCCTACGTCGTGCAGGCGATGGCCTCCGGACGGGCGGCCGCCAAGAGCATCCTCGACTACCTGGAGGCAACCGATGTCGCGGCTTAATCTGAAGTGCTCGAAGGAGGCGCTCTCGTTGGTGGGGGAGCCCGGGAGTGAAGAGGCGAGGGCCGTCGAGGAGGCGCTTCGCTGCCTCGGAAACCGCTCGTGCGAGGCGTGCGACGTCTGCCGGCTCCTCTGCCCGGACCTCGCCATCACCCGCGACCCCGCCACCGGAGCGATCGAGATCGATCTGCGCTACTGCAAGGGCTGCGGAATCTGCGCCGCCTTCTGCCCCCGCGGCGCCATCCGCATGGTGCTCGAGGCCGAAGCCGAGGCCGACGAGAAGGAAGCGGTGTAGAAGTCGGCCATCTTCTAAAGCTCCTCCCGTTACTGTAGGACCATTCCCACACGTCTCTTCCGCCCCTTCCTACACGATTATCCGATCTGCGCCTTCTTGCTAGGCGACGCCCGCCGGATAGCTTCTCTCACTGTCACACCTCAGTTCCTTTGTCGCAGCGCTGGGATTTCTCCGGCGGGGGCGCAAGTCGATGTCCGTGGAAGAAGAAAGGAGGACCCAGAAAGGGAACCTAGACGGATTTTGAGGAGGAGGCTGCAACAGCTTGTGATATCGGCGTTCGTTCGCTCACCAAGGAGGAAACCTATGAGAACCTGGCGAAAGAGTGGGCTGTTCGCAGCGGCGTTCGCGTTCGCGGCCGCAACGACCGTGTTCGCTGCACTGCCCGGGGGCGACCTGGACCCCCTGACCATCCCGAAGTACGTCGATCCGATGCCGGTCCCCGGAGTGATGCCCAAGGCATCCTCGACTACGACGCTCGACTACTACGAGATCGCGGTGAGGGAGTTCCAGCAGCAGGTCCTCCCCACCGGGTATCCCCTGACGCCGGTGTGGGGCTACGGCGCCGTGAAGGATCCGACCTCCTTCCACTACCCCGCCCAGACGATCGAAGCGAAGGTCAACAAGCGCGTACGGGTCAAGTGGATGAACCAGCTCGTCGCCAACCCGGTGGCGTGCGCGAAGTCGAAGAAACCGGCCACCGATCCGGCCTGCAACTACTTGTCACACCTCCTGCCGATCGACCAGATGCTCCACTGGGCGAACCCGCCCGGCGGCCCCGGCGGTCAGGACTCGATGGGCATGGACGACACCCCCTACGCGGGTCCGGTTCCCATCGTGGTGCATCTCCACGGGGCACACGTGGACGACCACAGCGACGGCTTCCCTAAGTCGTGGTGGCTGCCCGCCGCGAACGACATCCCGGCCGGCTACGCGAGGCGGGGATCCATGTTCACGCAGGCTCCCGGGGCAACCTTGCAGGACGGCGCCGCCGTCTACGAGTACCGCAACGACCAGCGGGCAACGACTCTCTGGTTCCACGATCACACCCTCGGAATGACCCGGAACAACGTATACGCCGGGCCCGCCGGCTTCTATCTCCTCCGGGGCGGAACGTCCGATCTTCCCTCCGGCGGAACCGGACAGCTCCCGGGAGGCGCCTACGAGATCCCGATGGTGATCCAGGACAAGTCCTTCAACAGCGACGGCACTCTCTTCTATCCCGACAGCCGATCCTTCTTCGACGGGTTCGCGGGACCTTACGCCCCGGACCCCAACTCGGACATCGCTCCGATCTGGAACCCGGAGTTCTTCGGGAACACGGTGGTCGTGAACGGTAAGGTCTGGCCGTACCTGAACGTCGAGCCCCGGAAGTATCGCTTCCGCATCCTGAATGCCTCCGACTCCCGCTTCTTCATCCTCAAGTTCGCGGACGGCAGGGCGGCGCCGGTCTTCACCGTGGTCGGCACGGACGGCGGCTTCCTCCCCAGCCCGGTGGTCCTGAGCCAGCTTCTCATCGGGCCGGCGGAGCGCTTCGACGTGGTGGTGGACTTCTCGGCCTTTCTCCCCGGCGACAGGCTCCAGTTGGCGAACCTCGGCCCCGATTCTCCCTTCGGCGGTCCGGTACCGCCGAACCAGCAGGCTGACCTCGCCACGACCGGCCAGGTCATGCAGTTCAGGGTGGTGCCGCTCAAGGCCAAGGACACGAGCAAGGTCCCGAAGCTCCCGGCGCTCACCGGCGTCGGCGCGCCGACCTTCACCCGTCAGGTCAGCCTGAACGAGCTCGAGTCTTCGAAGATCTGCGTCGACGGGGCGAACGTCTGGGTCTCCGGCGTGATGCCGCCCGCCTGTGACAGAACCTCCGCGCCGCTCGCACCGCTGGAGGCGGAGCTCGGGACGGTCGATCCGATCACCGGCGCCGGCATACCTCTGGAGTTCGACGCGGCGATCACGGAGGACCCCGCCCTCGGCTCCACCGAGACTTGGGAGATCTACAACTTCACGGCGGACGCCCACCCGATCCACGTCCACCAGGTGATGTTCCAGGTGCAGAACCGCCAGGCCTTCAACGGCCCGGCTCGCGCGCCGGAGACCTGGGAGTCGGGCTACAAGGACACCGTCGTCACCTATCCTGGAGAGATCACGCGCATCACCGCCAAGTACGACATCCCGGGGCTCTACGTCTGGCACTGCCACATCCTCTCCCACGAGGACAACGAGATGATGCGGCCGTTCCAGGTGGTGCCGTAAGGCTTCTCTCCTGCTCCAAGCCAAAAAGGGCCGCCCACGGGCGGCCCTTCTCGTCCCACCTGACGCCCGCAGCGGATCCGCTTCAGCCATAGGTCAGGCCCGGCGTGGCGGCTTCAATTCGGCCCTCGTGTTGGGCGGCCTCGCCCGAGCTCAAGCGGGCGGCGACATAGGAACGAGCGCTGTCGTCGTGGCGCCGCCCGGCGGAACCCGGAGGCCCCCTTTCCGGTTAGCTACTCGATTGATCCGTTAGGGGGCCTCGTACGCCATGAGCGTCACTATATTCAGCCTATGTAAACGCCGCACGAGACTGGTGAACAGTGCTCGGGAGGGGAGACCCGGCCGCGCGCGTGATTTGGACAAGGGAGCACGATCCATGACGGCGATCGAAAAGGCCGACGGAGAAGCCACGCCGGGAGTACCGAGCGCCGAAATCGTCGGCTTGGTCCTGGAGAAGGGCATCGTAATCGACGCTTGGATGCGAGCGTCCCTTCTGGGCCTGCAAGTCATCTCGGTGGACGCGCGGGTGGTGATAATATCTCTTGACACCTACGTCAGGTATGCGGAAGCGATACGCCCAGCGCTGACGCATCACTGGCGTAGGCACCCGCGGAGAGTGAGGCCTTGGACCCGCCGCGGTACAAACGAGGCAGAACGGGCGCCCTGCCGGGGGATTGTAGGCCGGCAGATGCACGCCCTCGCCTTCGTTTGACGTCCT
>JACRCS010000322.1 GCA_016218905.1 Deltaproteobacteria bacterium | reverse complement strand
GTCTCGCCGTCGGCATCCTCCCGCCGGCCGCTGAAGACCAGGGTGTGGCTGAGGGTCTCCAAGGGTGTGGCCGCCAGCGACGCGTTGTAGGTCCACGCGGACGCGCGGCGCTGGGGCTCGATGCTGTCTTCCCGGCTCAGCCGTGCCGTGCCGAGCAAGATCGGGCTAAGACGCCGCGCCGCCGACAGGCCGTTGGTGACCGTCTGCCGGGGGCTGGTGTCCGGCGTGGTCGCGGCATAGAGGTAGTAGACGTCGTAGTTCAGGGCGGGGCCCTCGAGCAGGAGCGCCCGCACGCCCAGGTCGAAGATCTGCGAGGTCCTCGTGGTCGATCCCCTCACCTGCTGGGCCGACACGGTCAGGAAGGCCTGGAGCTCGGTCACGAACAGGCTGGGGACCTCCAGCGCCCCGGGAACCGTGGGCGACAGGGGCTTCACCACGACCTTCACGAACCGCGTGCGCACCGTGGCGAAGCGCAGTTCGAAGCGGTTTTCGAACGGCCCGAACGGGGCAGCGCCGACCGTCTGGTGGAGCCGCCACGTCTCGTTGTCCGCGCTCACCCACACTGCCCAGGAGAGCGAGGCCGCGAGGGCCGGCGTGACCTCGCGATCCACCCAGACCCGCAGGGTGTTGACGTCGGAGGCGCCGCCCTGGTCCAGGCCGAGGTTCCGGGCCGTCGCGTCGCCCCCGATCGGCGGCGTTCCGAGGTTGACGCCGGTCGACGCCGCGAGGTCCCCGTCCACGAGGGCCCGGCTGGTGTCGAGGCCGCCGGCCTCGGGCGACGCATCCAGAGAGGTCAGCCCTCCAAAGGGGAACAGCGGCGAGCTCACCTCCCCCTCTCCGCCGGCCGAGACTCGGGTGTCGGTGTCCTTGCGCGAGACGCCGTAGCTGCTGTTCAGGTTCACCCGTCCGCCCAGGAATCGGCTCCCGTAGCTGGCCCTCGCGCTGTTCGTCAGATCGATCACCTCCAGGTCGCGAAGGAGGTCCTGGGTGCGGTTGTGCGTTCCCTGGTACGAGAGGTTGAGCTCCGGGATCGGCTGATACCGAGAGGACCATGCGACGTGATCGACTCTCTGATCGTTCTGCTCGCGGGCCGCGTCGAAGGTGTCGGTCCGCAGCAACTGGAGGTCCAGGGTGGGCAGACCCTCCGGCTTGAACCCCAGGAGTCCCTGCACGCTCTCTCGGACCAGGGAGGGCGAGGACGACCCGCCCGTCTCCTGCCACTCCTGCCGCCGGTTGTAGCCGAGGCCCCCGTGGACGGCGGGGTTGTTGAACGACAGATCGAGGTAGGGGTTCACGTGGGTCACGGTGGAGTCGCTCTCGGTGCCGTCGTACGTGGAGTTCGACCGCGAGGTATCGGCGGTGCCCCCGAGCCGGAGCGTGACGTAGGGGTACAGGTTCCCGAGATACGCGAGGTACAGTCGGCCCAGGATCGTGCTCGTGTCGGACTCCGACGTAACGTCTCCCTGCCCCTCCAGCGTGGACCGGGAGCGGGCGAACGTGGTCTCGACCGTGGCGTTCAACCCGGCCGAAGCCGGCGCAGGGAGCAGTGCCGGCACTCCGGCGACCACCGCTCCCAAAAGGAACCCCCCGACCCGAGCACGCGTCCCGAGGATCCGACGCTCGTTCACCGCTCTCCCATCACGGTCACCCACGCGGGCGGGGCGCCCACGTCGATCTCGGAGACCACCTTCCTCCTGTTGAGGTTCACGACCGAAACGGTCCGCTGCTCGGGCTGCGCGAGGTAGAGAGCGTTCTCCTCGCCGTCGATCGCCAGGTGAGCCGCCGCACCGCGCACGGGGAGGACGTCGCTCGCGGTGAGCGAGAGCGGCTCGTAGGCGGAGACGAACGCCTCGCCACTGCGGGATACATACAACAGGTCGGTCTTCGGGTCGGTCTTGAGCGCGGTGACCCCTACGCCCACCAGGACCCTCTTGAGGACCTTCAGCGACGGCAGGTCCACGACCAGGAGGTAGGGTGACCCGGTGTGCGCGACGTACAGGACGTCCCCCCTGCGGTTGAACTGCCCCGCGAAGGGCCCGGCGTCGGTGCCGAAGGTCGCGGCCACGGACCGGCTCGGGAGGTCCAGGACCGACGCGGTGCTCGCGAGCGTGTTGAGCACCACCGCCTTGCGGCCCGTGCGGTCGATCACCAGAGAGGACGGGCCGTCACCGACGTTGACGCGCGCGACCTCCGTGGCCGACTCCACGTCGACGAAGCTCACCGTGTCGGAGCCCTCGTTGACGACGAGGAGCATGCGACCCTCCTGAGCCAGGTGGAGCTCCCGCGGCGCGTCGCCCAGGTTCAGCGGGATCCGCCGGAGCACCTCTCCCGCGGCCATGTCGATCACGTCCACCGCGTCCTGGCCGGCGACCGCGACGTACACCCTGCGCTTCAACGGGTCCGCGGCGAGGGCGCTGGGGCTGTCGCCGACCGCGAGCAGGTCGACCACCTGGGCCGACTTCTTGTCGAACACCGTGAGCTCGCGGGACTCGGGGCACGCCACGTACCCGAGGAGCCCGGTCGTCGGCCGGATCGGGACATACGGGGAGAAGCTTGGCGCGAACTGGATCCCGCCCCGGATCGACTCCCGGTACTGGAAGGTGAGGAGCAGCAGCGCCGGCCGATCGCGGCTCACCATGAACGGCTGGTCCAACCGGGCGGGCGCCTCGGGCACCAGCAGCGCCGTGTCTCCCTCCTCGGTGCGGAGGGTCGCCCTTCCGACCCGGAACAGGACCGCCCGGTACGCGCCGGGCGGACCGGAGTCTGCGGCCAGGAGGCGCTGGCGGTGGACGGCCTCCGGCTCGATCTGCCTCAGTTCCACGGAGAGCGCCACCGTCGATCCATCCTCCCGCTCGGCCCAGACCTGCTCGACGTCGAACCGAAGCCGCTCCGCCTCCTGGGGAAACGGCTGCACGTAGACCCGCACCGCCCCATACTCCGGCGGAACGCCGGCGCGCGGGCCCCGCAGGGCCGCGCAGCCGGCCGCCACCGCACACAGGGTGAGCAGCGCCCCCCACCGAGCGATTCTCGGCGCGGCCGCGGCCGGCCCCCGCCTCGTCAGTCCTTGGCGTGACACTTGTTGCACAGGGCTCTCTGATACGGTGCGAACACCGTTGCGGGCCGCCCGTAGTAGGCCTGCTGCGTCTCGGCCACTGTACGCCCCTGGGCCTGGGCCGGGTTCGCCGCAGGGTCCGGCCACAGCGGGTCCCCGGTCGCGTCGGCCACGGTGATGAACTCGTTGCCCACGCCGAACCGGGTCATGCTGTCGAACCCGGACGCGTGGGCACGGTGGCAGGAGAGACACATGACCCGGTCGACCCCCGAAGTCGGGCCGTTGGTCGAGCCCACGAACCCCTTGAGCTGGTTAAGATCGACGAAGTTGTCGTGCTGGAAGGGCACCAGCGACCAGTAGGCGGTCGCCTGGGAGCCCCCGAGGTTTCCCGACTTCCGGTAGGCGTTGTAGGCCGTGGCGACCCCGACGCCGCCGCCCAGGGACGCCGTGCTCGACATGGTCTGGTCGGCCGGATGGACCACCGTGCCGAAGGTCGTGTGCATCTGCGCGTGACAGTTGGCGCACCAGAGCGACATGTTCTTTCCGTACGCTACAATAACCTGACTGGTGCCGTTGTCGACCTCCGCCCGGTTGTAGGTGTCCGGCGCCACGGCGATCGGAGGCGCGAAGACGAACGCGTTGCTGCCCGGCAGCGATTTCGGCTGATAGCCAGCGCCGGCAAGGAGGCGGTAGGACCCCACAGCCGTCGTCGCGTCGGGAACGGCCCCGTAGGACCCGGACCCCCGAATGGGCTTCCCTCCGGTGCTGAAGGCGCCGTTGTTCGCGTTCAACCGGTACTTGCCGTGCGGGTCGTGGCAGCTCGTGCAGGAGAGCGCCGGCACCGGGTAGCCGGCGATACCGGGCGCCCCTCCCCCCGGCGCACCGGTGGGGGTCGTGTCCGGCCCGTACCCGTAGTCCACGGCGACGATGTTGTGGCCGTGCCGTTCGCCCGCGCTCGTCTCGGGCGCGGCGCCGGCCCGGGCCGTCCAGGTGTAGGTCTTCTTGAGCCAGCCGAAGTCTCCGCCGGGGGTGAGCTGGAGCGGCGGGCTGCCGTCGGGCATGTCGCCCGGCGCCGTGCTCACGTGGTAGCTCGAGGGCCCGGTGTCGCCGGCGTGCTGGTGACAGTTCAGGCAGACCGATCCCTGGTCGGAGCCCTTCAGCAGGTACGGCCCCGCCTGGTACTGGGGGAACGCCGGCGTCATGGGCGCCCCCTCCAGGGAGTTGTGCATGGTGTGGCACCCCTCGCACTCGGCGACGCCCCCGGAGTGAAAGGCACCCGCAGGGCCCGCGAGGCTGAAGACGAGGACCCCCACGGCAACGACCGGAAACGATCTCAGACGAATCATGCTCCCCCTCCTGGTCGAACGAAAGAGGGGATGGGCCCGAAGACCCATCCCCATCGGTCAGGCTAGTCCTTCGCGTGGCACTTGTTGCAGAGGAGCCGCTGGAAGGGTGCGAACTTCGTAGCCGGCCGGTCGTAGAGGGCCGCCGCCTGCTCGGTGTCGCTGAGTCCCTGGGAGACCGCCGCGTTCTGGGCGACGGTCGGGTAGATGGAGTTGCCGGTCGCGTCCGCGATCGTCATGAACTCGTTCTCGTGCGGGAACCGGAGCATGCTCGCAAACCCGGAGGCGT
>JACRCS010000310.1 GCA_016218905.1 Deltaproteobacteria bacterium | reverse complement strand
GGGTCCTGTTGTTCGGCTCTTTGGCTCGGGGCGGATGGCAAGCGTCGTTCTCCGATGTGGATGTCGCGGTGGAAGGCCTGAAGGGAGATTACTGGGAGGCCTGGGGAGTCCTCGAGGATGCCCTCGGGGATCGTCGGGTCGACCTCGTCGAGATCGAGGCAGCGCGCCCTTCCCTCCGAGAGGCGATCGAGGAGGAGGGCGTGGCGCTTTGAAGACGGCGGGGGAGGCGCTCGCGGCCCGGATCCGAGGTGAACTGGAGGACCTGGACCGAGTCGGGAACGAAGCCGGCCGCAAGCTATCCGCAACCAGGAAACGAAAAAGCCCGGAAAAGGTCGCCTGATTCAGCCCGGAATTCACTTCTGCCGGGTCCTTCATCGTTCATTCTGAAAGCCTGCCTTCCTTCCCTGGCAGACCGCCGTTAAAATGGTCTTGCTGCAAAGAGCTCCGGATTGGTTCCGGAGCGCCTCTTTCTACGGAGGATCGTATCTGATGAGCGGTCTGCGCGAAGCGGAAGAGCTTCTCTCCAAGATGAATCGCGCCGAAAAGGCGCTGCTTCTGCAGTGGGTCGTGCGAGACCTCGGAGACGCGTTTCCGGATGTGGAAAGCGCAAGCGACGTTTGCGGAGGCGATCCGTGCATCGTTCGCACCCGCATCCCCGTCTGGGTGTTGGAACAGGCCCGGCGGCTCGGAACCAGCGAAGCAGACATTCTCCGATCCTATCCAACCCTTCGGGCAGAGGACCTAGCAAACGCCTGGGCCTACGTCAGGGCGCACAAGGACGAGATCGACCGGCAAATCCAGGAACACGAGGCGGCGTAACACGTGGCCCGACTGTACGCCGACGAAAACTTCCCCCTGCCGGTCGTCGAGGAGCTACGCCGGCTCGGCCACGACATTGAGACATGTTGGGAAGCCGGGCATGCCAGCCAGGCGACGGCCGACGCTGCCATCCTCGATCATGCTCACAGAGAAGGCAGGGCTCTTCTAACGCTCAATCGCCTGCACTTCATCCGGCTTCACAAGGCGAAGGCGAAACACGTCGGAATCGTTGTCTGCTCGTTCGACCCTGACTTCGCCGGCCTGGCCGAGCGAATACATGAGGCGGTTGGGGCCTCAGAGACCATCGCCGGAGAGCTTCTGCGGGTCAATCGACCCAATCCCTGAGTTTTCTCCCCAAGTGAAACCGCATCCTCATCCGATCCGGCCGCCTGACCTCGGTCCCGGCCCTCCGGGTCGAAGTCTGCTCCCCGTGTCCTACGGGACGCGGATGGCCAGGTATGAGCCGCACGAGCTCGATCCCGACCAGGGGACCTTTTCGGCTTCTGATCGGCGTGCATTGGACATTCTCCCAGTTTCGCACGATCGGATCTTCGAGGTTGCCCGCCCACACCGCGTACGGCAAACATTGGATGAGGGCGGCCGCGGAAAGTGATGGAAATCTGAGCTGATTGGGACGAGATAGGCGAGGGAAGAGAAGTGGAGCCCCCTCGCGTTTCTTGGCGGAATCCGTAAGGGGGCTCCTGCCCATTGAAAGGCAGGAGCTATGGTACGGCCCGAAGTCCTTCAACGGAAGTCCCTGTTTTCCCTCCTCCACGTTCTTGACGTCGACCTGGCCGAGATCACCCGATCCCGTCGTTGCCCTACTGCGGGGGCCCGCTGCATCGAGCCGGCTACGAGCGTAAGCCGCGGGGCGGCCCCCCGGATCTTCCCGAGATCTACTCGGTTCGCCTGAGCCTCTGCTGTGGCCGGGAGGGGTGCCGTCGCCGGACGCTTCCGCCGTCGGTGCTCTTCTGGGGGCGGCGGGTGTACTGGGCGGCGGTCGTGCTCGTCCTGACGGCCCTTCGCCAGGGGCGCACTGAGGGGGCTACCGTGCGCCGCCTGCAGGAGCTCTGCGGTGTGACGCGACCGACGTTGGCCCGGTGGCTGCGCTACTTCCGGGACGCCTTTCCCCAGACGCGGGCATGGCGGGCCTTGTCGGGGCGCCTGTGGCCGCCGGTGAGTTCGCGGGCGTTGCCGGAGGTGATCGAGCGATTCGTTGTCCAGGCCCGGGACGGTCCGGAAGCGGGCCTCGTCGCGTGCCTGTTCGCCCTGAGCACGCCGCCTCGGTGACCCCGTTGGCCGAGGGGGCGGCCGGGTCGGATCGGTTCACGCAAAACTCGTGCGGCTGTGCCCGTGCAAGGAGCCGGGTAGAAGCGGCCTGCTGGAGGCCGACGCCGACGTTTCCGTGGGGAAGCGGGTGAGGCGGCCCGAGGAGGCACGCCATGAGGGACGAGGGTCTTCCCCGGTGGGAGGGCTGGGCACGATTTCGGTTCTCGGTGATCGGGGGGCTGCTCGCAAGCCCGCCCGAGCCCGGCCAGTTGCAGGAAGAGCTGCGCGAGCTTGCGGGGCAGACGTATCAGCATCCGTTTCGCCCCGAGCAATTGCGCATCGGCTTCTCGACGATCGAGCGCTGGTACTACCACGCCAAGGCCGCCGCCGATCCGATCGCCGCCCTCGGCCGAAAGGCGCGCGCCGACTCGGGACGCGTCTGGGCGCTGTCGCCTGAGCTCCTGGCGGTGCTCGAGGAGCAGTACCGAAGTCATCCCCGCTGGACGGTCCAGCTCCACTACGACAACCTCGCCGCCGTGCTTGCCGAGCAGCCTGCGCTCGGGACGCTTCCGAGCTATCAGACGGTGCGCCGGCGCATGGTCGAGAAGGGCTGGTTTCGCCGGCCTGAGCCCGCCAAGCCTACGGAGGGGCAGATCCGCGCCGCTCGCCGCCGAGACAGTCGTGAGGTCCGCAGCTTCGAGGCGTCCCGCGTTCACTTGCTGTGGCACTTAGATTTTCATCAGGCGAGGCTCAAGGTCCTCGACGAGGCCGGCCGCTGGCACACGCCGGTGGCGCTCGCGATCGTCGACGATCGCTCGAGACTTTGCTGTCACCTGCAGTTCTACCTCGCCGAGACCGCCGAGAACCTCATCCACGGCCTCACTCAGGCTCTCCTGAAGCGGGGGCTGCCACGGGCGCTCCTCGTGGATTATGTGGCATGCCACATAATCCACGTTATGTGCCTTCTTTCGTTATGTGCCCACGTTGTGGTGCCGCCTTTATTGCAGCGGTGTTCTGTAGATTCTGGGAACATAATTTTCACAGGTTTTCCAACCAATTCAGCAGAGCCTGGTCGTCCCGCCATACAGG
>JACRCS010000321.1 GCA_016218905.1 Deltaproteobacteria bacterium | reverse complement strand
GTCCACCAGCGGCCGGTTGGCGATCACGATGCCGGCCGCGTGGGTGGAGGCATGGCGGTTGAGGCCCTCGAGCTTCAGGGCGTGCTCCAGCAGCTCGGAGATCCGGGAGTCCTGCTCCATCGCCTCTTTGATCCGGGGCTCCTCCTCCAGAGCCTCCTGGAGCGTGATCCCCAGGCGCGAGGGGATGAGCTTCGCGATCTGGTCGACCTCGCTGTAGGCCAGGCCGAGCACCCGCCCCACGTCGCGGATGACGGCCCGGGCGAGCATCTTTCCGAACGTCGTGATCTGGGAGACGCGGTCCTCGCCGTACTTCTCGGTCACGTACCGGATGGCGCGGTCGCGGTTCTCGAAGCAGAAGTCGACGTCGATGTCGGGCAGGCTCACGCGCTCGGGGTTGAGGAAGCGTTCGAAGAGGAGGTCGTAGGGGATGGGGTCGATGTTCGTGATGCGAAGCGCGTAGGCGGCGAGGCTCCCGGCAGCCGAGCCGCGCCCCGGCCCGACGGGCACCCCGTTGTTCTTGGACCAGTTGATGAAGTCCTGGACGATCAGGAAGTACCCGGGGAACTGCATGTCCCGGATCACCTTGAGCTCGACCTCGAGCCTCTCCCGGTAGCGCGCCCGCACCGCGTCCCGCTCCTCGGGGCCCGCGTACGCGCGGGCGTCGAGGCGCTCCTCCAGGCCCTCTCGCGCGAGCCGGTCGAGGCAGTCGGCGAGGGTCTCTTCCCGGTCGAGCTGATACTGGGGGAAGTGGTACGTCTTGAAGTCGAGCTTCACGTCGCAGCGCTCGGCGATCTCCACGGTCGCGCGGACCGCCTCGGGCGCGTAGGCGAACGCCGCCTCCATCTCCTCGGGAGACTTCAGATAGAAGGCGTCCGTGGACATCTTCATCCGCTTCTCGTCGTGGAGCGTCTTGCCGGTCTGGATGCAGACGAGCACCTCGTGACTCTTCGCGTCGGGCCGTTCGAGGTAGTGGCAGTCGTTCGTCGCCACGACCGGGATGCCCATGGACCTTCCGAGCTCCAGGAGCGCCTCGTTCAGCTTTCGCTGCTCGGGGATGCCGTTCTCCATGAGCTCGAAGTAGTAGTTTCCCTCGCCCAGGATTTCCGCGTACTCGGCGGCGAGCGCCCGCGCCTTCTCCGGGTTCCCGGAGAGGATCGCCCGGGGCACCTCCCCCTTGAGGCACGCGGAGAGACCGATGAGCCCGCCCCCGAAGTGCCGCAGGGCCTCCTTGTCGATCCGGGGCTTGTAGTAGAAGCCTTCCGTGTACCCGAGGGTCACCAGCCGGCAGAGGTTCCGGTAGCCCTCCTCGTTCCGGGCGAGCAGGATCAGGTGGTAGCTCGTGTCGCCGTCGCCGCTCGTCCGCCGATCGAACCGGGAACCCGGCGCCACGTACACCTCGCACCCGAGGATCGGCTTCACCCCCGCCTTCTCCGCCGCCTTGTAGAACTCCACAGTCCCGTACATCGCCCCGTGGTCGGTCATGGCGAGCGCCGGGAGCTCGAACTTCTTGGCCTTTTTCACCAGGTCGCCGACGCGGATCGCGCCGTCGAGGAGGCTGTACTCGGTGTGGACGTGAAGGTGGACAAAGTTCGAGGGCATCGAGTGATCACTCCAAATTCTGTACTTGCTCCCGAATCTTCTCGAGCTCCGCCTTCATCTCGATGACTAGCGGGCTCACCTCGACGTCGGCGGCCTTGGAGCCGATGGTGTTGGTCTCCCGGTTCATCTCCTGGAGCAGGAAGTCGAGCTTGCGGCCGATGGCGCCTCCGGCGTCGAGGAGCTCGGCGAACTTGTCCAGGTGGCTCCGCAGGCGCACGAGCTCTTCCTGGACGTCGGAACGCTCGGCGAATACCGCGGCCTCCAGCGCCAGCCGTTCCCGGACCACCTCGATGGGCAGCCCCGAGGCGAGCTCTTCGGCCCTCCGTACCAGCCGCGTGCGGTACTCCTCCACGACGCGGGGACGGCGCTCCTCCACGGACGCGGCGTACTCCCGGATCCTCTCGAGCCGCTGCCGCATGTCTGCCGCGAGGTCCTCGGCCTCCCGCCGCCGGAGCTCGTCCAGGCTCACCAGCGCGAGGTTGAAGACGCCCGAAGCCTTCTCCCACAGCTCCTCCGGGGCCGAGGCCGGCGCTCCCGCCGCGAACACGGCCGGAAAGGCGAGGAGGTCCCGGACGGAGAGCTCGCCGCTGACGCCCACGGCGGCCGCCGCCTGCCGGAGGGCCTCCGCCGCATGCCTGGCGGCGGCCAGGTTCACGCCGATCACCGGCGCGTCCCCCAGCGCGCTGTCCCAGGACGCGAACACACTCACCTGCCCGCGCTGGAGGTGAGCCTTTACGAGCGCCAGCACCTCGGGCTCGAACCGCTGCAGGTCCACCGGCAGCCGGGCCAGGAAGTTGAGGAACCGATGATTGACGGCCTTGACCTCCACGATGAGCTTCCGGCCGTCGACTTCTCCCTCGGCCCGGCCGTAGCCGGTCATGCTCCGGATCATGAGACCTCCTTCCTGGCGAGCCGGTAGCTCTCCCTGAGCTCATTGAAGTACGCCAGGGTCGAGGGCTCTCCATAATCAGGGTACGTCCAGGGGAGAGGCCGAAAGCTGCCCCTCTCGTACGTGTACTCGATCTCCGCGTAGATGCCCCGGCCGAGGTACACCCGGTGGGCGGCAGGCTTCCCGGAAGCGAGCACCAGTTGCACCAGGTTCAGGGTGCCCGGATCGAGGTTCACCTTCCGCCGGCCACCCTCGGCCCAGCGCCCCTCCAGCTCGTTGGTGGCGAGCTTCACGCCCGCCAACTCGCCGGGGTCGCACGAAGCCGCGAGACAGGCGTAGGATCGCTCCGGCCTGCCCCCCATCTCGCCGTCGTAGTACGCCGAGTGGGTGAAGGTGCGCTCCGGACTCCGGGGGCCCACGGGCCCGAACCGCTCCTCCACGGCGGCCAGGATCTCCGCCAGCGGCACGGACGGCGCCCGGAGGATCCCCAGGACGAGGAGGCACGGCTCCGGCGGTCGGGGGACGCTCACGGCCGCGGCTCGCACCCCATGACGCCCGTCTGCCCGAAACAAACCGGGACTTCCTCCACCCGAGAGCAGGAGGGCGGTTCGAAGCTCATCATCGGGACGATCACCTCAGCGGAGTCGGGGCGAAGGCGGCAGGAGCACCTCGGCTGGAGGGGCCAGTATACGATCTTCGGCCGGTGCCTGGAAGGGGCCCGGCTCGCCCGCGAGCCGCCGAGCACGACCCTGGAGGGGACGAGGCCCTTCTCCTCGAGGTAGGCCGCGCATTCCTTCGGGAGGTTTCCCGCCACTCCGCTTGTGGGAGTGGTCTCCAGACCACGATCTCGGCCGATGGCCGATCCGGGACCGATCGCGGCCTGGAGGCCGCTCCCACAGGAAGGTGCTCCCTCCCGAAGGAGGGGAGATGAGGCCCTGCGGCGCTAGCCTACCTCGACGAGCTCGTACTCGCTCGTCCCGAGGCCCTTCGCCTCGGCTTCCCGCAGCAGGAGGCGCCCGTCCTTCTTATGGAGGAGGCTATAGAGGTCCCACCCCTCCTTCAGCTCGACCGTCGCGGCCCGAGACTCCGGCAGGGGCTTCGTCTTCGAGAGTACGTCCAGGGTTGCGGCGTCCACCGCGACAGGATCGTCGGAAATGAGGATCCCCTGGTCTTGGGCGATGGGGGGATCCGCCAGCGGCATGCAGTCGCACTCCGGCTGCATCTCCAGCAGGAAGCTGACGTAGACGACGCGCTTCGGCTCGAAGGTCGAGAGCACGGCGGCCGCGCCCTCCACGATCGCCCGCATGAACTGCCCGTGGCTCACGGGCACGTCGATGGCCTCCGCCGGGCAGACCCGGGCGCAACGCCCGCACCGGAAGCACCTCTTGTCGTCGATCGTGTAGACGTCATTGGGAAAGGTGATGCACGCGGCCGGGCAGACGCCGACGCAGTCGTTGCAGAGGACGCACTTCGCCTGGTCCCACTCCATCACGTCCCCCATGAGGAAGTGCATCCTGCCGCGACCCTGGGTCCAGTCGCCGTCCCGCGGGGCCGCGGAGACTCCCCCCATGGAGATGTTCTTCAGGGCGCCACCGAGCACTGCTTGGACGTGTCCCTTCACGTGAGTGAGGACGACCATCGCCTTCGCATCGTGGATCGCGGAGGCCACCGCCACCTCGCCGAGGATCTCCCCTGCCGGGACCTTGATGGAGTCTCTTCCGAAGACTCCGTCGGCGATGATCACGGGCGCGCCGAGGGTCTGGTGGGTGTAGCCCGCCTCCATCGCGACGTTCAGGTACTCGCACGCCGGGAGCCGCGCCGAGTCCGTCACGAACGGGATCGCCGGCACCCGCCTCACCGCGTCTACCGCCATGCGGACGAACTGGGGCCGAATCGTCCGAAACGCCCCCCGGTTTCCGAGGTGCATCTTGAGCGGCACGACCGCGTTGCGGGGCAGATAGCGGGCGAGGTCGAACTCCTTCAGGAACGCCTCGAGCTTCCCCATGAGCCCGGCCTGATACGAAAACGCCTTGGAGTGGGGAGACAGATGGTAGACCTTGGGTGTTTCGGGCAAAGGGCACCTCTCGACAATTCGGAATTCGGAATTCGGAATTCGGAATTCGGAATTCGCCTTTTACGGCATTTCCCGCAGCTTCGCCAGAAAAGCCCGAATCCGCCGGGCGTTCGTTCCCACGTCGCTCCGGCCCTCCCGCGAGACCGAGCGCACGTCGACGATGCTCCGGCCGTCGGCGGCGGCGACGACGCGGATCACGACGTCGTCCTTGAACCCGAACCAGAAGGTGGTGTCGGTGGCCTCGATCGTCCCCTTGGCCGCATCCTCCGCGACGATCCTCCAGCCGAGCGAGCGCGCAGCCTCCCCCGCGTTGCGAAACGCGGCGTCCCGGCTCGAGGGGAGGACCAGGGAGCGGATGTCCGGATAGGCCCGGAGCTGCTCCCGGGCGACCGGCGGCCCGCCGTACTCGGGCGGGTTCGGCGCGTCCTTCCGGAGGGCCAGGACGGCGGCGAAGCGCGGCGGATTCGCCGGGTCCGTCGTGATGTCGTGAATCGGCGGAACCGCCTTCGTCTGCCGGAACCAGCTCAGCGGGACCCAGGCGACGAGGAGCCCCAGGACGAGGCCGGCCCAGGCAGGCGCCGAGCGAAGTCCCCCGGCCGCCAGGGCGGAGAGCCCCAGGGCCGCCGCCGCGAACCCGCCCAGGCAGGCCCAGCGCAGGAGCGTAAAGCCCGTCCGGAAGTGCCAGAGCCCGAGGCGGGCGCCCGGCCCCGCGACGAGCAAGAGCACGCCTGCCACCAGGGCCAGCGCCGCTGCGCAGAAGGCGAGGAGTTTTCGGCTTTGCATCGGGTTATCGGTTGTCGGTTGTCGGTTGTCGGTTGTCGGTTGTCGGTCGTCGGTTATCGGTTTTCGGTTGTGGGTTGTCGGCTATTGAACCGAAAACCGACGACCGACAACCGAAAACCCCTTCCTTGCGACCGTACCAGCGCGTCGGCACCTCGTCAAAGAGCCTGATGACGGCCCCGCCTGCGCCCGGCAGAGTCAATTGACGCAAGTAAGCGTTTGTTCTACGCTTTCAGGCCGATCAACCCTGGGCGCTCCGCTCCTTCCGGCGCGTCGCCGAGCGCCTCCTCCGAGGCGCTCTCCCGACGCTCCCGCTCCGGCGGTTCTCCACGGCCGGGCCTCGAAGCCACGGCCCACGCTCCGACGAAGGAAGTCCGTTGAAGAAGATCGCTTACAGCATCGCCGGCTTGGCCCTCCTGGGACTCGGGGGCTGGGGTGCGTTCCATCGCGCCACCGCCCCCAAGCCTCCTCAGTACCGCACCGCGGCGGTCGAGCGGGGGGACCTGGAGCTCGCCGTGACCGCGACCGGGACTCTGAACCCGGTGACGACGGTCCAGGTGGGCAGCCAGATCTCGGGAACGGTGAAGGAGCTCTACGCCGACTTCAACTCCCGCGTGCGAAAGGGCCAGGCCGTCGCGCAGCTCGACGACCGCCTCTACGAGGCGGCGCTCATCCAGGCCCGGGCGAACCTGGAGCTCGCGCAGGCAGGGCTGGAGCGGGCGAAGGTCGGCGTCGCCGACGCCGCGCGTACGCTCGCGCGCAACGAGAGGCTCCTCGCCCAGGACTATATCTCCCAGGCCGATGCCGATACGGCCCGAACGGCCTACGAGCAGGCGCTCGCCCAGCGGCGGAGCGCCGAGGCGCAGGTGGCGCAGGCCGAGGGCGCC
Organism: Deltaproteobacteria bacterium; assembly: GCA_016218905.1. The sequence continues at coordinate 8,149 of JACRCS010000321.1, read as the reverse complement.
CTCACCGTCGCCAAGACGAACCTGAGCTACACGCGAATCCACTCGCCGGTCGACGGCATCGTCATCTCCCGCAACGTAGACGTGGGCCAGACGGTGGCCGCGAGCCTCCAGGCCCCTACCCTCTTCTCCATCGCCCGGGACCTGACGAAGATGCAGATCGACACGACGGTCGACGAGGCCGACATCGCCCGGGTCCGAGTCGGTCAGAGGTCGACCTTCCGGGTCGACGCCTACCCCGAAGGAAACTTCGCCGGAACCGTGGTCCAGATCCGCAACGCGCCCACGGTCGTGCAGAACGTGGTCACCTACGACGTGGTGGTCCGCGTGGAGAACGCGGAGCTGAAGCTCAAGCCCGGCATGACCGCCAACGTCACCATTCCGAGCGAGCGGGTCGAGGCCGCCCTCAAGGTCCCCAACGCGGCGCTTCGCTACCGTCCCGCCGGCACCGGAAAGGGCCCGGAGGGCGGCGAGGGCGCCGGCGGCTTCCGGGCGGCGCGCGATCCCGGAGGAGGAGGGCCCCGAAACGGCGGAGGTCCGAGGGGATCCGGTCGGCCGGGCGGCCCGCGCGGTCCACGGGGGGGCGCCGGACCGCGAGTCTACCTGGTGACCGCCGACGGGAACCTGAAACCCGTGCCCCTCGTCCTCGGGTTGAGCGACGGCCAGTTCACGGAGATCAAGGAGGGAGCCCTCCGGGAGGGGGACCTCGTCGTCGTGGGAGACGCGGCGAAAGCCGGAAGCCGCGGGCGCTCCGGCCCCCCGGGTCCGCCGATGATGGGAGGCTTCCGGTGAGCGAGCCCACCGCGCAGGGGGCGGCCACGCCGCCCCCGACCATCGACGTCCGCGGCCTCACGAAGACCTACCGGCTGGGCGACGTCGACGTACAGGCGCTGCGCGGGGTCGACTTCGCGGTCGAGCCGGGGGACTTCGTCGCCGTGATGGGCGCCTCCGGCTCCGGGAAGTCCACGCTGATGAACATCCTGGGCTGCCTCGACCACCCGACCGCCGGCTCCTACCGCCTCGACGGCCGGGACGTGGCGACGCTCGCCCGGTCCGACCTCGCGGCCGTGCGCCGCAAGAAGATCGGCTTCGTCTTCCAGAGCTTCCAGCTCCTCCCCCGGATGAGCGCCCTCGAGAACGTCGAGCTCCCGCTCGTCTACGAAGGTCTCTCCGCTTCGAAGCGCAGGCTGCTGGCGACCGAGGCCCTCTGCTGGGTGAGCCTCGAGGACCGGGCGGCCCATCAACCCCGACAGCTCTCCGGCGGCCAGCAGCAGCGGGTCGCCATCGCGAGGGCCGTGGTGAACACGCCCTCCCTGGTCCTGGCCGACGAGCCGACGGGCAACCTCGACACCGTCTCCAGCGAGGAGATCATGGCGATCTTCCAGCGGCTGAACGAGGAGCGGGGCATCACGGTCGTGCTCGTGACCCACGAGAAGGAGCTCGCGCAGCACGCCCGCCGAATCGTCCAGTTCCGGGACGGGCGGATGGTGGCGGACGAACCGGTGCCGGACCGCCTGCGAGCCGTGGCGAGGAACGTCTGCGGCCCGGAGCCGACGTCGTGAACGTCCTTCCCGCCACGCGCATCGCCTTTCGCTCGCTCCGGGCGAACAAGATGCGTTCCGGCCTCACCATGCTCGGCATGGTGATCGGCGTCGCCGCAGTGATCGCGATGGTGGCGGTCGGGAGCGGCGCCAACGAGCGCATCTCCGCCCAGATCGCCTCGGTCGGTTCGAACCTGATCATGGTCCTCTCGGGGAGCACCAACGTGGGGGGACTCCGCTCCGGCTCCGGCGGCTCGCCGAGCCTCACCCTGGCCGACGCGAAGGCGATCGGGAGCGAACTCTCGGCCGTCCGGTACGCCGCCGCCCTCAACCGGACCGGCGCGCAGGTGGTCTACGGGAACCAGAACTGGAGCACCCAGGTCCAGGGGGTCACGCCGGAGTTCTTCTCGATCCGGGAGTGGCAGCCCGCCGCCGGCCGGCTCTTCACCCCCGAGGAGTTGGAGGACGCGGCCAAGGTGGCCCTCGTGGGGCAGACGGTGGCGGAGAACCTCTTCGCCGGAGAGAACCCCGTGGGGCAGGTGATCCGGATCAAGAAGGTCCCCTTCACGGTCCTCGGGGTCCTCGAGCGGAAGGGACAGTCGCCGCAGGGGCAGGATCAGGACGACGCGATCGTCGCGCCGCTCACGACCGTCCAGCAGAAGCTCCAGGGCTCGGCCCGCCGCGGGGGCGTCTCCGTGATCCTGGTCCAGGCCCGGGACGAGCGGAGCGTCGCCGACGCGGAAGCCCAGGTGCGCGACCTGCTGCGGCAGCGCCACCGGATCGGCCTTACGGAGGAAGACGACTTCAACGTCCGAAATCTCTCCGAGATGCTCGCGGCCGCAGAGGCCTCGACGCGCATCATGGGGGTGCTCCTCGGCTCCATCGCCTCGGTGTCGCTCCTCGTCGGCGGCATCGGGATCATGAACATCATGCTCGTATCGGTGACCGAGCGCACCCGGGAGATCGGCATCCGCATGGCGGTCGGGGCGCGAGACTCCGACATCCTGATGCAGTTCCTGATCGAGGCGATCGTCCTGGCGGTGTTCGGGGGCGGGGTCGGTGTGCTCGTGGGAGTCGGGGCGGCCGTCCTCATCTCCCGCTTCGCCGGCTGGTCGACCCTCATCTCTCCCGGCGCGATCTTCCTGGCGGCGGGCTTCTCCGCCGCCGTGGGGCTCTTCTTCGGCTTCTATCCGGCGCGCAAGGCCTCGCGGCTGGATCCCATCGAGGCGCTGAGATACGACTGACGAGTTCTCGGTTATCGGTTATCGGTTCTCGGTTATCGGTTATCGGTTATCGGTTATCGGTTATCGGTTATGAGTTATCGGTTATCGGTTTCAAACCGTAGAACCGAAGACCGACAACCGACAACTGCCTTCACCCCCGCCTGAGGCGGAGCGCGAAGCCGACGCCGGCGGCGAGGGCGAGGGTGAGAAGGCCTCCCACGAAGCCGGCGAGGCTCGTCTCCACCTCGGTCTGGGCTGAAGCGGCGGGCTTCGCCGCGCGCTGCTCGGCCGGCGCCCCTCTGGTCGGAAGCGCATAGTCCGGCATCAGGGCGGTGCGCTCCTGGAGCCGGGCGAAGAGCGTGTGGAAGGGCGTCCGTATCGCCGCCGGCGCACTCCCTCCCAGGACCTTCCCCACTGCCCATTCGAGGCCGTCCGGCCGCGTAGACGCGAACCAGGAGAGACCGCCGACGGTCAGCGCCGCTCCCACCGTCAAAACAGCGAGGACCCGGCGCCCCCGCCGGGGCGCTGCCGCTCCGGCCCCGCGGTCCTCCAGCAGGAGCTCGGGGGCGGCCCGCCAGACGAAGTTGACCACCGCCGCCGTCACCAGCCCCTCGACGACTCCGATGGCGAGGTGGATGGGCTGCATGAGGAGCAGGAAGGCCCCCGCGGGCAGAGCCGTGACGCCGGAGGCGGCGGTCTCGAGCACCACTCCCGCCGAGCCCAACTGGAGCGCGAACACGGCCGAAGCGAGGGAACCGGCGAGGATGCGTCCCGGCGTCGGCCGGTCGCGGACGATCCGGCGGTAGACGAGGGGGTAAGCCAGGAAGGAAGTGAAGAAGGCGAGATTGAAGACGTTGCAGCCGAGCGCCAGGAGGCCGCCATCCGCGAAGAGGAGCGCCTGGACGGTCAGGAGCGAGGCCATCGTCAGGAAGGCCGCGTGCGGTCCCAGGAGGATGGCGAGGAGCATCCCTCCGCCCAGGTGCCCGCTCGAACCCGTCCCGGGGATCGCGAAGTTGATCATCTGGGCCGCGAAGACGAAGGCGCCGAGCACACCCATGGTCGGCACCTTCCGCTCCTGGCCCGGGCCCCCGAGCCGGCGGGCGCAGTAGGCCATGAGGCTCCCGCTCACCGCCCAGAGCGCCCCCCCTACGGTAGGGGAGACGAGCGCGTCCGCCATGTGCATGAGGGCTCCTGTGTTACGAATGGGATAATCGTGTTATTCCCGCCAAAGATACGGGCATGCTCCCGAGCTGTCAACCTCGCTCCCGCGCTTCCCACGCCCGAGGGCAATTTTGGGCAAGGCTCTACCCAAAGCTACCAGGTGACTGACCAAAGCGCGTCTCCGCCCTCTTCGTCATTCCGGCATGGGCCCCGTCTCGCGCATTCGTGCGCTTTCGGGGTACCCCCGTCGTAGGGGCAACAGCCGGAATCCAGTACGCCATGGATGCGGCTGGACCTCGGCAATCCGTGCCGGGGTGACGGAGGGAGGGGGCTTGGCCTCTTTCCTGCATCGTACCCCCGGAAAGACCACCCACCGGCAGGAGAGTTCACGGATGAGCGACGCAAAGCAAGCGGTACGGGCATGGAAGGCCAGAGCCCGGTGGCTGGACGAACACAGGCGCCACCTCCGCTGGCTCGACCGGCGGCTGGCCCTGGTGCGCTCGCGGCAGCGGGAGCTTCCCGGCGTCACCCAGGACATCTCCCAGGGAGGCCTCCAGGTGGCGGTGATCGGCTCCGGCCTCGCCGCGGGAGAGCCGCTCCGCGTCGAGCTCGCCTTCGAGGAGAGGACCCTCACCGCCTTGGGCCGCGTAGCGTACGTGCGTCCCACCGACTGGGGGAGCGTCGTCGGCGTGCAGTTTGCGCGAGACGAGGAGCGGCAGCGCTTTCTCCTGGAGCGCTACGCACGCCCCTTGCGGCCGGAGGAGGGGTAAGGCCGAATGTAGAATGCAGAATGCAGAATGTAGAATGTAGAATGTGGCCGAATCGAGAATGCAGAATGTGGAATGTAGAAGGCGGCCGAATCGAGAATGAGGAATGCAGAATGTGGAATGCGGCCGAATCGAGAATGAGGAATGTTGATCGTTCGCCATGCAACGCAATGAGGTGGCAAGCGAACGCGAACGCGCGCGCCTGAATATCCCGGTCTTATCTGAATTCTACATTCTGCGTTCGCATATCCCTGCCATTCTACATTCTACATTCATTCTACATTCTACATTCATTCTACCTTCTACATTCTGCATCGCCGTCGCGGGCGAGCGCCTCGAGCTCTTCCCTCGGGGGCAGGTGGGCTCCGAAGAGGGGAACCAGGACTCCCGGCAGCGCCCAGACGAGCTGGATCAGGCGCACCGCGAAGGCGAAGACCACGGCCTGGGAGGCACTGTTCCACCCCCCTTGCGTGAAGAAGTGTACGTAGGCGGCTTCCATCACTCCGATCCCCTGAGGGGTGAGCGGGAGCGCCGCGACCAGGAATCCGGCCGAAACGTAGGCCGTAAAGTACCAGATCTGCGCCACGGCCCCGCCCGGGCCCCGCATCCCGATGGCCCAGGCCATAGCGGCGGCACTCAGCGCGCCGATCCCCTGGAGCGCGAACGTCAGGGCGAGCGCGGCGGCCACGCGCCCCTTGCTCTCCCGCAGAGCGAGGGCGGCGCGGCCGACCCGAAGGAGCTGCGCTCCGCCGGGAAGGCACCCGACCCACTCGGCAAGCCGAAATCGCCTGCGGAAACGGCGGCTGAAGAGAGCCGCGGTCACACCGCCGGCGCCGACGACCGCGACCGCCGAAATCGCTAGGACCCTCGGCGAAATCCTCAGATCACCCGTGACCGCCATGGCTCCCAGCGCGACACCGACGAGGCCCACCAGGCCGATCACCCGATCGAGGAAAACGGTGGTAATGACCTCCGTCTTCAGATGCGTGTACCGGCTGAGGTAGTAGGCCTTGATCAGATCGCCTCCGGTCGTACCCGGGAGCGCGAAGTTGAAGAAGTTGCCCGCGAGGTTGAGCTTGGCCGCACTCCAGAGCGGCAACCGCACGCGCTGGACAGCCACCATGAGCACGAGCCGGTAGGCTTGGATCGCGAGAACGGGCGCGAAGAGGAGCAGCGCGTAGAGCGCCCAGCTCGCCTTGAGCCGCCGGACCACGTCCCGCACGCCGATCTCGATCTGCGGCACCTGCCGCCCCTCCACTGTGGCGTGCTGGGCCAGCGCCGCCGGGACGAACTCGGGGCGCCCGGCCCGCTCGATCAGCAACTGGTCGCCTCGCTGCTCCAGGAGTCGAACGCGAGCGCCATTCGGGCCTTCGAGCCGCACGTGAGAGTACCAGGGCACCTTCTGGACCAGGTAGGCGACGGCGGCGAGACAGAGGGCGTACTGGAGCGCCGTCAGGGCGCGGCGGCTTCTCGCCCTGGTCACCATGGGCTTCCGCTGTCTGTGGCGTGCGCGCCCCGGGAGAGTGCGGTTCCTCGGTTCACGGCCGGCCGGCCCCCTCGATTGCCGGCATCTTCGGGGCGAAGATCCTGTACGTGCCGAGCCCCCACTTCTGGAGCCGGAAGGCAACCGACGTCTTCAGGACGCCGAGCCCGTACACGACGCTCCGCCGGAAGTTGATCGACGAGGCCTCCTCGAAGTACTTCGTGGGGCAGCTCACCTCACCGATCCGATAGCCGAACCAGATGATCTGCGCCAGCATCTGGTTGTCGAAGACGAAGTCGTTCGAGTTCGCGTCGAGCGGAAGGTTCTCCAGGACCTCCTTCGAGAACGCCCGGTATCCGGTGTGATACTCGGAGAGCTTGTGCCCGAGCATGATGTTCTCGAAGAACGTAAGGGCGCGGTTCGCGATGTACTTGTAGAGGGGCATGCCTCCCTTGAGGGCGCCCACGCCGAGGATTCTCGAGGCGAGCACGGCGTCGAACTCACCGTAGGCGATCATGGAGGCCATGGCGGTGACGAGCTTGGGCGTGTACTGGTAATCCGGGTGAACCATGATCACGATGTCCGCACCCAACTCCAGGGCGGCTCGGTAGCAGCTCTTCTGGTTGCCGCCGTAGCCCAGGTTCTTCTCGTGGACGATCGTGTGGAGGCCGATCCGGCGCGAGACCTCCGAGGTCCGGTCGCGGCTGGCGTCGTCGACCAGCACGACCTCGTCCACGAACTCATGCGGCAACTCGTTGTACGTCATCTCGAGGGTCTTTTCGGCGTTGTACGCCGGCATCACCACCGCGATCTTCTTACCGTTGAGCATCGGCTCCTCTGACCTCGGCCCGTAAACCAGGGCCTCATCGCCTGCGGCGAGCCCTCCAGCGCCCGAACCCGCAGAACCAGATGCGTAGTCTGCCAGTGACGCCTTTCACGATCAACGCCAGCCTACGCCCTCCAGCCGGGTTCTTACTCCCTATTGGTCTCCAGCGCCCGGCGCGCCGGCTTCAGCCCATCGGCGGGGCGAACCACTCCGGGGTAGCGCGCACCAGGAAGGAGGGGAAGTCCGCGCCGAGAAAGACGACGGAAGCCGCGACGAACACCAGCAGCCGCACGTACCTTCCCTCGAAGAGCCTCAGGAGGTACCAGCTCGAGAGAACGTAGAGCGGGCCCAGGACCGGGAAGATGTACCGTCCCTGGAGAGCCAATATGAAGGACTCGTAGTAGAGGTACGTCCGGTAATTGACCGCGTACATTAGGAAAGCGGCGTAGAAAAGGGCGATCACCGCCAAACCGGGGGGGAGCCATCCGTCTTCCCGCGGGCGCCACCGCACGGCGAACCCCAGGGCGGCCAGGCCCATCAGGCCGAGAAAGGGCGCGAGAGTCGGCCCCAGATTCAAGAGGGAGAGGTGTCCCATGATGCCGAAGATCCCCGCCGCCATCCGCAGCGTCCAGGGGACCACGTAAGCCAGCGGGCCCTGCAGCGGGGCTCCGCGGCTCCTGCGCTCGACGTAGTTGTGGAGGAGGTACATCGTGTCCCTCCGGTCTCCCGGATGGCTGATCGACGACGCCAACTCCATCGCCGTCGGGAAGGAGATGCGCCCCTCCTTGAGGAGGGCGAACACGGTCCCCCGGGCACCGAGGCGGTTCTGCATCGCGACGGCCGGCGGAAAAACGTCCGCCATCTCCGGCGCGAGGCGCCCGTACCGGACGTAGTTGCCGCCGTAGAGCTGGACGTTGAGGCCGAGGCCCAGGAGAACTCCCGCGAGCAGGACCGCGCGGCGTGGCCTGGGGGCACGGAAGTAGTCCTTCAGGAGGGCGGGGAGATCGCGGTACCGCCTGCACGCCGCCACGAGGAGAAGGACGTTCAAGACCAGGACCAGCGGGAGGAGAGACGACTTCGTCAGGGAACCCGCGAATTGGCAGAGGACGGAGCTGGCGAGCAGATCTCCACGGCCCTCCTTCAGGAACGCC
>JACRCS010000314.1 GCA_016218905.1 Deltaproteobacteria bacterium | reverse complement strand
GCCGCGGCGGCCGGCGGGGAGTGGCTCGCGTTCCTCGACTCCGACGACTCCTGGCTCCCCGCCAAGCTGGAGCGGCAGTTGGCAGCCCTGAGGGAGCACCCGGACCACCCGGCGTGCTACACCGAGGAGGTATGGTACCGGAGGGGCGCCTGGGCCAACCCGCGGGCCGTGCACGCGAAGCACTCCGGCTGGATCTTCCGGGAGTGCCTGCGGCTCTGCCTCATCAGCCCCTCGTCGATCCTCCTCCGCCGCAGGCTCTTCGAGGAGCTCGGGGGGTTCGACGAGAGTCTCCCGGCCTGTGAAGACTACGACCTCTGGCTCCGGCTCTCGGCCCGTTTCCCGGTGCTCCTCGTCCGAGAGCGCCTGATCGTGAAGCGAAACGGGCACGAGGGCCAGCTCTCCCAGGCCCACCCCGCTCTCGATCGCTTTCGGGTGCGAGCCCTGTGGAAGATCGCGTTCGACGGGAGCTTGAACGCGGAGCTCCGGACCCTCGCGCTTGAATCCATCGTGCTGAGGGCCGGGATCGTGGCGCACGGCGCGGCTAAACGGGCCCAGACCGAGCGCGAGCGGGTCTTTCGGTACTCTCAGGAGGCGGCCCTCAGATGGATCGACCGCGTGCAAGGTTCCTGACTCTCCCGGCGGACCGCCTCTCCGCCCGCCCGGAGACGTACTCGTTCTCCTGGCCCGCCGCGCCCGCCCTGGAGCTTCTGGAGAAGAGCGTCGGACGCTTCGGCCTGCTGCGGCCGCTCCTGGCAGTAGAGGGACGCGGCGAGGAGGAGCTCGTGCTCGTCGCCGGCTCGCGCCGCCTGGAGATGCTCCTCCGGATCGGAGTGACGGACGTGCCGGTGCGGCTCCTCGAAGCGCTCGCGCCGGCGGAGCTCTGGGACCTCCTCCTGGAGGAGCAGCTCCTCGGTGGCCCGCTGAACGCGGTGGAGGTGGGCCTCTACGCCCGAAAGCGTCTCGCCACGACCGGAGAAACGGTGGAAGAGCTCGCGAGGGCGGTCCTTCCGAGGCTCGGGCTCGCTCCGAAGGCGGGAGCGCTGGAGGACGCCTTCTGGGCGGCCGACCTGCCGCCCGCCTTCCGCGACCGGCTCGCGCAGGGCGCCTTCCCCCCTCAGGGGCTCAGGGTGCTCGTCCGAGCTCCGAAGGAAGACGCCCTGACGCTCCTGGACCTCCTCGCGGGCGTAACCCCCGGCGTGAACCGCTTCCTCGAGCTCGCGCGGTGGATCTTCGAGTGCGCCTGGGCGGAAGGCCTGACGGCGCGGGAGTGGATCGCCCGCCAGGGCCTCCGGCCGCCCGGGACCCAGGCCGAGCTCGAAGACCTGCGGCGGGAGGTCCGCCGGCGTCGGCTCCCGACCGTCTGTCGCTGGGAGGAATCCTTCGACCGCGACGTAGACTCGCTCCGGCTCCGGGAGCGGATCCGCATCTCCCATCCGCCCGGGTTCGAGGGGCGCCTCGCCTGTACGCTCTCCTTCGCGTCGCTCGAAGAGCTCCGGGCGGCTGCCGAAGAGCTCCTCGGCGCCGTCGACTCGGGCCGCTTGTCGCCGCTCGCCAAGTACCTGGAATGACGCGCCCGCCCTTCGAGCGGGTCGCCGTGGACGCGCGAGCGGCCGAGCGCCCCTTCGCGCGCCGGTTTCTCGGACGCCTCCCGCCCGACCTGCCGGTGCGCCTGCTCGGACCGGAGGACCCGAGGCCGGCCGGGCGGCGGACGGTCCACCTGGCGTTGGAACCCGGAGCCTTCCTGAAACCCTGCCCTTGCACGCCCGGCGCTGTCCGGTGCGGCTACTCGGTGCTGACGCTCGGCTTCCAGTGCCCCTACGCCTGCACCTACTGCTTCCTTCGGTTCTACGCCCCCGACGAGCCGCTCACGCTCTACGCCAACCTGGAGGACGCGCGGACGGAGTTCCTTCGGGCGACCGCGGACCCGGCCGGCCCCATGAGGATCGGCACCGGCGAGTTCACCGACTCCCTCGCCCTCGACCCCTGGACCGGGCACTCGGACTGGATCCGCGAGCTCTCGGCGCTCCGGCCGCAGGTCCTCCTGGAACTCAAGACGAAGAGCGATCGGATCGAGCTCCTCCTGGACGGCAAACCGCGGCCCAACGTGGTCGTCGCCTGGTCGCTCAACCCGCCGCGGCGGATCGCGTCCGATGAGCCGGGGACGGCTCCGCTGGAGAACCGGCTCAGTGCTGCCGCCCGGGCGGCCGCCGCGGGCTATCGGGTGGCCTTCCACTTCGACCCCATCGTCCTGGAGGGGGCGTGGCGGGAGGAGTACGGCGCCGTGGTGCGGGCTCTCTTCGAGGCGGTCGAGCCCGGAGGGATCGCCTGGATCAGCCTCGGGACCCTGCGCTTCCCGGCCCGGTTCCTGGAGCGCTGGGCCCGCGGGCTCAAGGGTCGCGCCGCGTTCTTCGCCGAGTTCGTTCCCGGAGAGGACGGCAAGCTCCGCTACTTCCGCTCGCTGCGCCGGGAGGCGTATCGCTTTCTCGCGTCGGAGCTCCGCCGGAGAGGCGTAGAGGCGTCTAGGATCTACCTCTGTATGGAACCGGATTGGATGTGGCTTGGAAGCCTCGGGTGCGCGCCGGGCGACTCGGCGCTTGCCGAGGCTCTCGCGCTCGCTCCCGTGCCCCGGCCCGCAGCGGGAGGTACACCATAAAGGCGCTACCCTTGCCCGGGGTGGAACGGACCTCGATCCGGCCCCCGTGGACCTGGGCGATCCACCGGCAGATCGCCAGGCCCAGGCCGCTGCCGCCCTGCGCCCGGGAACGGTGCTTGTCCACGCGGTAGAAGCGTTCGAAGATGCGGCCCAGATCCTCCGGCGGAATCCCGACCCCCGTGTCCTTCACCGTGACGCGCACCCAGCCGTCGTCCGTCTGCCCGTGAGAGAGGAAGATCTTTCCCTCCGGAGCCGTGTACTTCACCGCGTTGTCGAGGAGGTTCAGGAAGAGCTGGCGGAGGCGCAGGGGATCGGCAAAGACCTCGGTGGGCGGGCCGCCGGCGACCGTGAGCTCGATGCCCTTCGCCTCGGCGAGGATCCTTCCGTGGGCGCCGAGCTCCTGGAGCAGGTCCGCGAGCTCGAGAGGGACCTTCTCCACCGGCGCCTCGCCGAGATCGCCCTAGGCCAGCAGGAGCAGGTCCTCGACGATCCGACTCATCCGGTGCACCTCTTCCAGGCCGGACGCGATCACGTCCTGGTACTCTTCGGCCGTGCGCGGGTAGCGCAGCGCCACCTCCGCCTCGCCGCGCAGCACGGTGAGCGGCGTACGGAGCTCGTGAGAGGCGTCGGCGGTGAACTGACGCATCTTCCGGAAGGCGTCCTCGAGCCGGGCGAGGAGGGCGTTGAAGTTCTGCGTAAGCTCCTGCACCTCGAGCGATCCCTCGCCCTCAGGTAGCCTCGCGTCGAGGCTGTAGGCGTCGAGACCCCGGAGCGCGTCCACCATGCCTTCGACCGGCCGGAGCGCCCGGCCGGCGAGGAGCCACCCGCCGAGGAGAGCCATGAGCAGGAGTGCGGGGATCCCGAACGCGAAGATCCAGAGCACCTGACGTAGGGTCTCGGCTACGGGGTTGAGGCTTGTCGCGACCTGGACGATGTTGCGGACCCGTCCCCGCACCACCACGGGGTAGGTGAGGAGGCGGTAACGCCCGCTCGCTCTCCCGAACGTCTCATAGACCATCTCGCCGCCGTGCACGGCTCGCTTCAGCGCGATGGGGGAGAGCGGCAGGCTCGTGCGCTCGAGGTTCTGGCTCCGGGAACCCACGTTTCCGGAGGTGTCGAGCACCTGGATGAACTGGCCGGCGGCCGGCACGCCGAAGAACTCCTCCAGGAGGCGGGAGAAGTCGTTGAAGCCGGGCCTCAGGAAATTCCGCACCGAGGATTCCGCGACGACCTCGGCCAGGGCCAGGAGCTTCTGGTCGGCCCCCCGGTAGAGATTTCGCGCCAGCACGGCGTAGGAAGTGGCCCCGAACGCGGAGACGGTTACGAAAAGGAGCGCCCCGTACCAGACAGTGAGCTTCGCCCGCAGGGTCGTCGGCCTCACGGTTCCTCTCTCAGAACGTACCCGACACCCCGGATCGTGTGAATGAGCTTGGGTTCGAAACTGTAGTCGACCTTCTTCCTGAGATAATTCACGTACACGTCGATGACGTTCGTATAGGAATCGAACGTCTGGTCCCATACGTGCTCGGAGATCATCGTCCGCGTCAGTACCTGGCCCGGATGGCGCATGAGGTACTCCAGCAGGGCGAACTCCTTGGCCGTCAACTCGATGGTCTTGCCTGCCCGGACGACCCGCCTCGCAGCCGGGTCGAGGGAGAGGTCCGCCATCTTCAACACCGGTGATTTCTGGGGCTTGCCCCGCCGCAGCAGCGCGCGGACCCTGGCGAGAAGCTCCGCGAAGGCGAAGGGTTTGGTCAGGTAGTCGTCGGCGCCCAGGTCGAGTCCCCGTACCCGATCGCTCACGGTGTCGCGCGCGGTCAGCACGAGGACCGGCGTGTCGACGTTGTCCGCCCGGAGCCGCTGGAGCACGCGAAAGCCGTCGATCTTCGGGATCATGAGATCGAGCACGATCACGTCGTACGGGTTGATCTGCGCCATCCCAAGGCCCTCTTCACCGTCCAGTGCGACGTCGACCGCGTAGTGCTCCTCTTCGAGCCCCTTACGGATGAAGGAAGCGACCTTTTCTTCATCTTCGACGACGAGGATCCTCATGCGCGTACCCTCCGAACTGCGGCGACACTACAACGCCGATCCTCACTGCTTCCGAACCGCGCTGCGCTTGCCCCGCGTGCCGCGGACCGCCGCCCTGCGTCGCCCGCCGAAGACTCGCTTGCCGGCCAGTCACGCCGGAGGCCATCCCGATCGACGATCTAAG
>JACRCS010000318.1 GCA_016218905.1 Deltaproteobacteria bacterium | reverse complement strand
GGCGAACGGCCCTACGCGCGCTCGGTCCTCGCCGTGCTCTCTCTGAATCTCGCCGTCGCGCTCGGGATCCTCGACCGGGAGCTGCTGCGGCTCGGCGTGGGGGCGATCCTCCACGACCTCGGCAAGGTCCAACTGCCCGAGGGGCTCGTCCAGAAGCGGGCGCCCCTCGACCCCAGGGAGTACGAGCTCGTGAAGACCCACTCCCTCCACGGCGCGAAGCTCCTCCTGGAGGCGAGGGACATCCCGGCCGACTGCGCCACCGTTCCCTTGGGCCATCACGAGCGGTACGACGGTACGGGGTATCCCCGCAGCGTGTCAGGTCTCGGCGTGGGGAAGTTCGGCCTCATCACCGCCATCGCCGACGTGTACGACGCCATGACCTCGGATCGCCCGTACCAGAAGGGGATCTCGCCCACCGAGGCGATGCGCCGGCTCTACGGGTGGGCCGGCACGCACTTCCACTCCGTGTACGTGCAGCGTTTCATCCAGTGCGTCGGCATCTACCCCATCGGCACGGCGGTCCGGTTGGACACGGGAGAGGTCGGGGTCGTGGTCCGGCAGAACCCGGGCGAGCTCCTCCGCCCTTGGGTGAGGCTCGTGGGACACCGCGCCGCCGGGCCGCTCTCCAGGTGGAAGGACGTGGACCTCCGCGCGCCGGACCCCGAGGGCGAACGGCCCTACGCGCGCTCGGTCCTCGCCGTGCTCGACCGGCAGGAGGCCGGGGTCGACCCGGAAGCGGTCCTCTCGGGCGCGCCCGTGCAGGGCGCCCGTCTCGCGTAGCGGCCGCACGCCTCTACGGCCGCCGGTTCCTTCGCGGCCGGACGGCGCCCGGGAAGCTCCGCTTCGAAGTTCCTGGCCTCCCGCACGAGGTACAGCGGGCGGCCCTTCGCCTCGTCGTAGATGCGGCCGATGTAGGCCCCCATGATCCCGAGCACCATCAGGATGACGCCGTTGAAGAGGAGGCTCACCGCCATGGTCGAAGCCCAGCCCGTGACGGTCCTCGCCGTGAAGAGCTTGAGGTAGAGGACAACCAGGAGGTACACGAAGCTTGCGGCGGAGACCGTGAAGCCCACATAGGTCGCGAGCTTCAGGGGCTTGACGGAGAAAGACGTGACCGCGTCCGAGGCGAACTTGATCATCTTCCGCAGGGGGTACTTGGTCTCGCCGGCGTAGCGCTTCTCCCGCACGAACTCGACCCCGGTTTGCCGGAAGCCGAGCCAGCTCACGATGCCCCGGATGTACCGGTTGCGCTCGCGGACGCCCTTCAGAGCGTCGCAGACCTTTCGGTCTATGAGCCGGAAGTCGCCCGCGTCCACCGGGATCTCGACGTCGGTGAGGCTCCGCAGGAGCCGATAGAAGGCGGCGGCGGTGAGCCGCTTGAACCACGTCTCCCCCTGGCGCCCGACGCGCTTCCCGTAGACCACGTCGTAGCCTTCGCGCCATTTGGCGAGCATCTGCGGGATGACCTCGGGCGGGTCCTGGAGGTCCGCGTCGATGACGACCACCGCGTCCCCCGAGGCGTAGTCCATGCCCGCGGTGATGGCGGTCTGGTGGCCGAAGTTCCGGGCGAAGTCGAGCAGGCGCACCGTGGGGTCGGTCTCACAGATGCAGCCGAGGATGACCGGTGTGGCGTCACGGCTGCCGTCGTTGACGAAGATCAGCTCGTACGTCTCCCCGAGCCCCTCCAGCACCCGCTTCAGGCGTTTGTAGGATTCGAAGACGACCGGCTCCTCGTTGTAGACCGGCACGACGACCGAGACCGTAGGCTTCATGCTGTACCCCTCCGGGGCTTGCCGCTCGGCGTTCCACTGGCTCGTACTTTCTACCATAGTTCTTTGGAGGGCCGCGAAAAAGCGGGGCACATTGTCATAGGCGCTCAAGTAGGGTGGGCTTTGCCCACCTTCTCCGAGGATTGGTGGGCCGAGCCCACCCTACCCTAACTTTCTACCATAGTTCTTTGGAGGGCGCGAAAAAGCGGGGCACATTGTCATAGGCGCTCAAGTAGGGTGGGCTTTGCCCACCTTCTCCGAAGATTGGTGGGCCGAGCCCACCCTACCCTAACTTTCTACCATAGTTCTTTGGCGGGCGCGGAAAAACCGGGGGACATGGTCGCCCTTCGTATCAGAAGATCCAGGTGGGAAGCCACCGCAGCCGGGCCACGTACGTCTCCGGAACCACGAGCCCGGAGAGGACGGGGTAGAAGACGACGAACAGCGCGCCCGTGAGGGCGAGGTAGGCGGCGGTCGCCCCGCGCAGGGCCGGCCGGCGTTCCCCCGCGGCCTGCAGGAGCGAGACGAGGCAGAGGATCACGAAGGGCACGCTCGAGAAGAAGTGGTAGATGAACGCGAGTCGCTCGATCCCGATCCACGGCAGATACTGGAAGGCGAAGCCGGTCAGAACGACCCCGAGGCGGACGTCCCGGCGGCGGACGGCGAGGACGGCGGCCCCCGCGACCGCGGGAATTGCCGCCCACCAGAGGGCGGGGTTTCCGAAGGAGGCGATGGTGGAGACCATCCCTTCGGCCAGGCCCGTGCCCATATAGAGCCACACCGGCCGCAGGTCGAGGGGCCACGACCACCAGGGGGAGGAGAAGGGGTGGGTGGCGTGGAGGGTGCGGTGGTAGTCCAGCATCTTCCGCTGGTACGCGACGAGCCCGGCGAGGTCGTGGCCCGGCCCGGGGAGGGCGAGGTAAGGCAGATACGAGGCGACGTAGATCGCTCCGGGAATGGCCACAAAGGCGACGAGGAAGACGCCCAGCCGGCCGCGGAGGAAGTCCGCCGGCCGCTGGCCCGGCGCGAAGTTCCCCCGCTTCCAGTCGGCCGCCGTGCGCAGGGCCAGAAGCAGCGTGGCGCCGCCGCCCGCGTAGACGGCGATCCACTTGCACGCGGCGCCGAGCCCGAAGGCGGTGCCCGCGAGGAGGATGGACCGGCGCGGCGCCTCGGGGACGCGATCTCCCCCGGGGAAGAGGTCCAGGAGGAAGTAGTAGAGGAGCAGGATGAAGAAGATCGCGTAGGCGTCGATGAGCGCGATCCGGGTGTGGGCGAAGCGCATGAAGTCGGCCAGGAGGAGGAAGGCCGCCGAGAACGCGCCGAAGCGGTTTCGGAAGAGCTTCAGCCCGAGGAGGTACATCACCGGGACGAGGGCGGCGCCGAAGAGCGTCCCGGCGATGCGCCAGCCGACCGGGTTCATCCCGAAAAGCGCGATCCCGGCGGCGATGGCGAGCTTCCCCAGCGGCGGGTGGGTGTTCTCGTACGGCTCGATCCCATGGAGCATCTCCCAGGCGGTGCGGGCGAAGTAGATCTCGTCGAAGTAGAAACCGGTGCGGAAGGTGGGCTCGTACTCGAAGCAGCGCTGCTCGTCGAGGAGGTGCGCGGGAGAGCCCTGTCCGGCCGGGGGCGTCCTCGCGCCGGCGATCCGCACGCCCTCGACCGGCCTGCGGCTCCCCTCGGCCACGAAGGCGAGCTCGTTCAGCCGGCCTCCGGGCGTATCGGCCGTGAGCCGCACGGCGCTCGTTCCGGCTTCCACCTCCACGTACTTCCACCTGCCGACGTCCTCTTTGCTGAAGGTCTCCAGCGGCTCGAAACGCCCGGACGTGGTACGCGTCGAGAGCGTGAAGCGGCTCCCGTCCCCGTCGGCCTCATTGATCCCGCAGTAGTAGTAGATCCGGGAGAGGGAGACCTCTCGCCCGAACTCGAACGTCACCGCGTCTCCGGCCCGCGAGGGCTTCCAGCCGGTCTCCGGCGCCTCCCACCTCCCGAGATTCCAGAGGGAGACCGCGAGGCAGACGGCCGTGAGGCAGCCCAGGAGGGCCGCGTCCCTCCGCCCGAGCGCCGGCGGCTCCGCCGGCTCGGGCACCCGGGGCGGCTTCCCGCGAAGGAAGAGACCTGCCGGGGGGAGGAGCCACCCGACCGCGTTTCTCACTGCCCTGCCGTTCATCTCGAGCTCCTTTGGACAGCCGGCCCCTCGGCCCGCGAGGCGGGAAGGATACCCCGGCTCACCGTCCCCGGAAGAGCCCGGGAGAGATCAAAGCCTTTGCGAGGTCGGCGGCGTTCGCTACCCTCAGCCGAGCGCAGAGGAACCACGCGAGGAGGAGCCGCCATGAAGAAGATCGAGGCCATCATCAAGCCCTTCAAGCTCGACGACGTGAGGGAGATGCTGAGCGAAGTGGGGGTGCAGGGGATCACCGTCACGGAGGTGAGGGGGTTCGGCCGCCAAAAGGGACACACCGAGGTCTACCGGGGCGCCGAGTACATCGTCGACTTCCTGCCGAAGGTGAAGGTCGAGGTCGTGACCTCCGACGACATGGCCTGGAAGGTGGTGGACGCCATCGAGCGGGCGGCCCGCAGCGGGAAGATCGGAGACGGGAAGATCTTCGTCCTCCCCGTCGAGGAGGCGATCCGGATCCGAACGGGGGAGCGGGGAGAGGTGGCGCTTTAGGCCAGGCGAGGCCCCGGCCAGCTATTAGCGATTAGCTGTTAGCCATTAGGAGTTCAGGCCTACCTACCAACCGCTAACTGCTAACCGCTCCGACGCGCCTTTGCGAAACGGCGCGGAGAGTGGTACGTAAGGGCATCTTCCACCCCTGAACACCCGAGCGGCGGGGCCTCGGCCAGCCGGCGGCGCTCTCGCGCCCCGACAGGAGAAGCGTATGGTGAGACAGCTTCGGACCTTCACGGTGGTGCCATCCCTTCCGGAACGGCTCGCACCTCTCCTCGAGATCGCGAACAACCTCTGGTGGACGTGGAATCCCGAGGCGGTGGATCTCTTCCGGCGCATGGACCAGGACCTCTGGTCCGCCACCTACCACAACCCCGTGAAGATGCTCGGCACTATCGACCAGGAGCGCCTGCGGGAGCTCGAGACCGACGACGTCTTCCTCTCCCACATGGACCGCGTGGGCCAGGCCCTGGCGCGGTACATGTCGATGCCCACCTGGACGGACAAGGCCCACCCGGAGTTCGGCTCCACCCGGATCGCGTACTTCTCCATGGAGTTCGGGCTCCACGAGTGCCTTCCCATCTACTCCGGCGGCCTCGGGATCCTCGCCGGAGACCACTTCAAGAGCACGAGCGACCTCGGGCTTCCCATGGTGGGCGTGGGTCTCCTCTACCGGCAGGGATACTTCCACCAGTACCTGACGAACGATGGCTGGCAGCAGGAGATCTATCCCGAGAATGACTTCTACAACATGCCCGTGAGGCTGGTGCGCACCGAGTCGGGGAAGCCTGTCCGGATCGAGCTCCTGATCCAGGGCAAGGCCGTGCTCGTGCAGGCCTGGAAGGCCCAGGTGGGGCGGGTGCCGCTCTACCTCCTCGACGCCAATATCGAGGAGAACGGGCCGGCCGAGAGGGCCATCACCTATCAGCTCTACGCGCCCGGAGTCGAGATGCGCATCCGGCAGGAGATCGTGCTCGGGATCGGCGGCATCCGGCTCCTCGACGCCGTGGGGGTCAACCCGGCGGTCTGCCACATGAACGAGGGGCACGCCGCCTTCCTGGGACTCGAGCGGATCCGGCTCCTCATGGGGAAGACGGGGCTCGGCTTCTGGGAAGCGCTCGAGGCGGTGCGGGCGGGAAGCATCTTCACGACCCACACTCCGGTCCCGGCGGGAATCGACCTCTTTCCCGGAGACCTGGTGGCGAGCTACCTCACCGACTACGTCAAGGGGCTCGGGATCGGGGTGCACGACCTCCTCGCCCTCGGGCGCCAGAGGCCGCACGATGCGGGGGAACCTCTCTCCATGGCCGTCCTGGCGATCCGCCTGAGCGGCCAGCGAAACGGCGTCAGCCGGCTCCACGGCGAGGTCTCGCGGAAGATGTGGGCCGGAGTCTGGCCGGAGATTCCGGCCGACGAGGTCCCCATCGGCCACGTAACCAACGGGATCCACGTAAGGTCTTGGCTTTCGGACGAGATCGCGCGCCTCTTCGATCGCTATCTCGGTCCCCAGTGGATCGACGAGCCGATGAACCACGAGGTGTGGGAGAGGGTGCGGCAGATTCCGGACAACGAGCTCTGGCGGAGCATGGAGCGGCTCAAGGAGCGGCTCGTCGGCTTCGTCCGCCGGGTCCTCGCCCAGCAGTTGCGCCGGCGCGGCGCCGCGGGCCACGAGATCCAGGGCGCCGAAGAGGTGCTCGACCCCGAGGCCCTCACCATCGGCTTCGCCCGGCGGTTCGCCACCTACAAGCGGGCGACGCTCCTCTTCCGAGACCCGGAGCGCCTGGCGCGGATCCTCAACGATCCCCGGCGCCCGGTGCAGGTGCTCTTCGCCGGGAAGGCCCACCCGGCGGACAACGAGGGCAAGCGCTTCATCCAGGAGATCGTCCACTTCTGCCGCCGCAACGAGTTCCGCAAACGCGTGGTCTTCCTGGAGGACTACGACATCAACATCGCCCGGTACCTCGTCCAGGGGGTCGACGTCTGGCTCAACACCCCGCGGCGGCCCCTGGAGGCGTGCGGGACGAGCGGCATGAAGGTGCCCCCGAACGCGGGACTCCACCTCTCGATCCTCGACGGCTGGTGGGCGGAGGCCCACGACGGGGAGAACGGATGGGCTATCGGAAGGGGAGAGGAGTACGCGGACGGGAGCGCGCAGGACGAGGTCGAAAGCCACGCCCTATACGATCTCCTCGAAGAAGAGGTGGCCCCCCTCTACTACGAGCGCGGGGATGACGGCTTGCCGAGGGGCTGGATTGCCAGGGTGAAGTATGCCATCGAGCACCTGACGCCGGTCTTCGACACGAACCGGATGGTGCGGGAGTACGCCGAGTTCTTCTACCTTCCGGCCATGCACCACTGGTCGCGCCTCAGCCAGACCGACTTCCAGGCTGCCCGCGCCCTCTCCCGGTGGAAGGGGCGGGTCTCCCGGGCGTGGAGCGGCGTGAGATTCGTCGAGGTTTCGACGCCCGACTCGGGCGAGTGGCTGGTCGGAGGCACCTTCCCCGTCCGCTGCCTCGTCCATCTGGGAGACCTCGATCCCAAGGACATCCAGGTGGAGCTCTACTACGGGCCGCTGGACGCCTTCGGGGGCCTGTCGGAGCCGAAGAAGCGCGCCTTGCGCTACGAGGCGTCCCGCGACCAGGGCGTCCACGAGTTTGCCGGTGAGGTTCCGTGCGAACGCAGCGGCAAGTACGGGTATTCCCTGCGCGTGCTCCCGCGCCACCCGAACCTCACAAGCCCTTGGGAGCTCGGCCTGGTCGCGTGGAGCTAGGGAAAGTCAGCTATTAGCGGTTAGCGGTTAGCAATTAGCGATTAGGAGTTACGAGCTCACGCCGTCTTCCCCCTAACAGCTAACGACTAAAAGCTAACAGCTATACAGAGCGTCACAATTGTTTGCGCATCTGCCCCTGAGCGTAGGGTGGGGCGTTCCGCCGCAGGCGGGTTGCCCCACGCGTGGGCGAACCTCGCTGCGCGAGAACCGCCCACCCTACGGCAACTAACGACTAAAAGCTAACAGCTAGTCCCGGGGCGGACGCCCCGGGGGGTTAGCCGCAGCTCCCGCCGCACGAGGAGCACCCCGCCGCGCAGGACGACTCGGAGGCGCACGTCTCCTGGGCCTCCGCGAGTTCCTCGGGGGTGGGCTCCCGCACGTCTTCGATCTTCACGTCGAAGTAGAGGGTTTCCCCGGCCAGCGGGTGGTTGAAGTCCGCCGAGACGCTCTCCTCGTCGACGGCGTGGATCCGGAAGAGCACCGGGCCGTGCGGGCCGCGGGCTTCGAAGCCCATCCCGACCTCGAGCTCCACCTCTTCCGGAAAGTTCTCCCTTGGGATGTCGCGAATGAGGTCCGGACGGTACTCGCCGTAGGCGTCGGTCGCCTCCACCCGGATCCTCGCCTGCTGGCCCGCCTCCATGCCCAGGACGCCCTTCTCCAGCCCGGGAATGATCTGGTTCGTGCCGACGATGAAGCGCAGGGGCTCCTCGTCCGGTGAGCTTCCGGCCGCCTCGCCGGACTCGAGTGAGAGCTTGTACCGCAGCGACACGTACTTGCAGTCATCGACCTTCATTCGTCCCTCGCCAAGAAAAAGCCCTCAGTCGGCTGCGCCGGTCCGGAGGGCCCACGTTCCGATGCGTCGAAACCTAAGGACGCCGGGGTTTCCCGTCAATTCAGCTCGGGCGGGATCTCCTCGCCGCGGACGAGATCCTCGTAGCGCTCCCGCCGGCGGATCACCCAGAAGCGGTCTCCCTGTACGAGGACCTCGGCGACCCTCGGCCTGGAGTTGTAGTTGGACCCCATGATGAAGCCGTAGGCCCCCGCGCTCATCACCGCGAAGAGGTCGCCGGGCTTCAGGTCGGCCATGCGGCGGTCCTTGGCGAGAAAGTCGCCGGACTCGCAGATCGGCCCCACCAGGTCGCAGAGCACCGTCTCCGGAGCTTCCCGGAGGGGCCGAATGGCGTGGAAGGAGCCGTAGAGGCTCGGGCGGACGAGGTCGTTCATCGCCGCATCCGCGATGACGAAGCGCTTCTCCTCGCTCTCCTTCGTGTAGAGGACGCGGGAGACGAGCACCCCCGCGTTGCCCGCGATCACCCGGCCGGGCTCCATAATGAGCGTGCAGCCCAGGCCGGCAGTGGCCTCCAGGACGGCCTGGCCGTACTCGGTCGGATGGGGCGCATTCTCGTCGGAGTAAGGGATCCCGAGGCCACCGCCGACGTCGAGGTAACGGATCTCGAAGCCCTCGGCCCGCAGCGTCCCGATGAGGCCGCGCAGCCTCTCGAGGGCGTCGACGAAGGGCGGAAGCTGCGTGATCTGGCTGCCGATGTGGCAGTCGACGCCGACCACGCGCACGTTGGCGAGCCGTTGGGCGTGCCGGTACTCCACGAGCGCGCGCTCGATGGCGATCCCGAACTTGTTCTTCCGCAGCCCCGTGGAGATGTAGGGGTGCGTCAAGGGATCCACGTCCGGATTGACCCGAATCGACACCGGGGCCACCTCGCCGATCTCGCCGGCGATCCGGTCGATGGTGAGCATCTCGAGCGGGCTCTCCACGTTGAACATGAGGATGCCCGACTGGAGCGCGTAACGGATCTCGTCCTCCCGCTTCCCGACCCCGGAGTAAACGATCTTTCGGGGGTCCGCACCCGCCTTCAGGGCGCGGTAGAGCTCGCCGCCGGAGACGATGTCCGCTCCGGCGCCTTCCCGGAAGAGGGCGTGGAGGATCGCCAGGTTCGAGTTGACCTTGACGGAGTAGCAGACGAGGTGGTCCGCGCCTTGGAAGGCGGAGTCGAAGGTCCGGTAGTGGTTGACGAAGGTCCGGTGACTATAGCAGTAGAAGGGCGTGCCGACTGCCTCGGCCACGGCCGCCAGGGAGACCCCTTCGCAGTGGAGTGCGCCGTCGGCGTACTGGAAGTCATGCATTGTCCTCTCCTCGATGGGGCAGCCGGTGTGCGGGTCACCCCCGCGCCGGCCGGGGCGCATCAGGTTGCGGTGGGCAGATCCGCGGCAAAGGTGCTTCCGTGCGCGCCCGTGGCGACGAGACCGAGCACTCCGCCCATCCGCTCCAGGGCCTTCCGCGCCAGCGTGAGGCCCATTCCGAGGCCCGTGGCCGTACGCGTGTCTCCGAAGTCGATCTGATAGAAGGCGTCGAAGATCCGCTCCCGGTGTTCCTCGGGGATGCCCGGCCCCTCGTCCGAGACCGAGAAGCGCACCCGGTCGGGCCCGAGCCGCCGCGCTTCCAAGCGAACGACCCCCGACGGAGTGAAGCGGATCGCGTTCTCCAAGAGCTGGCTCAGCGCGAGGAGAAAGCCCTCCTCGTCGCCCAAGACCTTCGGCAGCTCGGCCGCGACTCGGACCTCGAGCGCAAGCCCCTTCGCCCGTGCGGCGGGTTCCGCCGCCTGGGCTGCCTTCCGGGCCGCCCTCCGGGCGTCGAAGGGCGTCGGGCTCGAGACGCCGGCCGCCGCAATCTTCGCCGAGTCGAGGAGCCGGTCGATCATCGCCAGCAGGCGTTCCCCGTGCCGGCGGATCTTGTTGAGGCTCTGACGCTGGTCCTCGTTGACGGCGCCGTCGATCCCGTCGGCCAACAGGTCGGCGTAGCCCAGCACGGAGTTCAGAGGGGTACGGAGCTCGTGCGAGACGCGGGAGAGAAACTCCTCCTTGATGCGGGCGGCCTCCTGTGCGCGCGTGTACTGGCTCGAGAGCTCGCGGTTTCGGACCTCGAGTTCGAGGGCCATGCGCCGCAACGCCTCGTTGGCCTCGAGGAGCTCTCGATTCCAGGCGGCGAAGTATGCGTCGAGGGCGAGCTGCATGTCCAGGTAAATGGCCTTCTCGAGGGCGGCCATCCAGGCGAGGAGCTGCGCCTCGGAGTGGCCGCGGTCCCGCAGGAAGGCGCGCACCAGGTCCGTGTACTTCCGGTAGGCGCCGGTGTACCAGGCGGGCTCGAGCCCGACGTGGTGGTGGACGGAGCCGATGCGCAGCCGGTCCTCGAAGTAGGCGACGTCGTGCCGCCCCTCCATCAGGGAGAGGAAGTAGCGGCCCTGCACCGACTTCAGGTGCTCCTGGACCCTCCCTCGTGCCAGGAGCTCACGCGTCTCGGGCCGTGAGAGGAGGAAGGCGTGCCAACGATCGAGGATCTCGCCGATGTGCGGGCCGAGGGCCGCCCCGAGCTCCCTCAGGAGGGCCCGATCGGAGTCTTGGAGCTCCAGGAACTGCGTGCGCGCCGCCCTCGCACCCTCCTCCTCGGGCAGCCCCGTGCCAGGCGGCGGGGGCAGAGAGGTGGGGACGCGTCGTCTCACGGGGACGGCTCCGGCGAGCGGGGTACCGGAGCTTCGCGGGGTTCGCTCATGCGCGCCTGCACCCGTCCATTCTGCCGGCGACGTCCGACTCGCTCGGCGCGCCGACGGAGTTCCGGCTGAGGGGAGAGGCGGATACTAGAGGACGCCTTCGGCGGGTGTCAAGGCGTCCAGGGACGCGTCGGATCCGAGGCGAGGACGTCGGCGACCATCTCGAGCAACTCCGCCCGCCGGAAGGGCTTGCGGAGCGTCCGCACGCCGGCGAAGGTCCGCGCCGTCGAGAGGAAGTTGAGCTTCCCGTTCCGTCCTCCGCCGGAGATGGCGATCACCCGGACGGCCGGGTGTTCCCGGCGAAGCTCGGAGATCGTCACGAGCCCGCCCTTGTTGGGCATCAGGAGGTCGGTGACGACCAGGTCGGCCGGCTTCGAACGGAAGAGGCGAATGCCCTCGTCCCCGTCGCTCGCCTCTTCCACCTCGTACCCCGCGCCCTCCAGCATCTGCCGGAGCATCGAGCGTACGGGCTCTTCGTCGTCGATGATGAGGATGCGCGCCATCACTCCACCTCCTCTGCTACAGCTCAACCTGCCGGGGGCCTCGCACGTCCCCTAACGGGCTCCCGTCCAGCACTCCGCAGCCGCTCGCCTGCTCGCCTTCGCCTTCGCCGGGCGCGAGCTCGGCGGGAAGCCCACCTTCCGGCTGCGCCGAGAGGACGCCGCGAATCGCCCGCGCCAGGTCCCGGACCGGGACCGGCTTCGAGAGTACCGCGCGAACGCCTGCCTCGCGCAGGATGTCGGGGTCTTCCATGGGACTGTAGCCCGAGCAGAGCAGGATCGGCAACTGCGGACGTTCTTCGTGAATGCGGCGGGCGAGCTCGATCCCCCGCATGCCGGGCATTCCCTGATCCGTGATGACGAGGTCGAACTCGTCCGGGCCCTCGCGGAACCGCTCCAGCGCCTCGTCCCCCCGCGACGCGGTCGTGACCCGATAGCCGAGCTGGGTCAGGAGCCTCTCGCCGAGCTCGATCAGCCCCGGCTCGTCCTCCACGAAGAGGATCCGCTCCTCCCCCCGGGCAGGATCGGGCGCCGCCGGGCTCGGGGCCTCCTCGGCGCCGCGGCCCGTCTTGGGAAGATAGACCGTGAAGGTCGTGCCTTCGTCGATCCGGCTCTCCACCTCGATCTCGCCGCCTGTGGCGCGCACGATGCCGTGGACGACGGCCAGGCCCATCCCGGTCCCCTCTCCCACGCCTTTGGTCGTGAAGAAGGGCTCGAAGATCCGGTGGAGAATGCTCGGATCGATACCACAGCCCGTGTCCGAGACGCGCAGGCGCACGTACTCGCCGGGGTCGAGATCCAGGTAGGCGGTGGGGCTGTCGCCGCCGATGGAGACGTCCTCCAGGGTCGCGGTAAGCACCCCGCCCTTCTCCGCCATCGCCTGTCCAGCGTTGGCGCAGAGGTTCATGATCACCTGGTGGAGCTGCGTCGGCTCGGCGGCGACTAGGCTCCGGCCGGCGGCGATCCGCCGCACGATCTCGACGTTGGCGGGCAGGGACGCGCGGCAGAGGTCCAGTGCCTCCTCGACGACCTCCGCGACCCGCACCGGCCCGGAGCCGGGCTCGGAACGCCGGCTGAACGCGAGGATCTGGCGGACCAGGTCCCGGGCCCGCTCGCCCGCCGAGAGGACGTGTTCCAGGCTCCGGCGCGGACGTCCCCCCTCGGGGAGCTCGTCGAGCGCCATCTCCGTGTAGCCGATGATCACGGCCAGCATGTTGTTGAAGTCGTGGGCGATTCCCCCGGCCAGGGTGCCCAGGGCCTCGAACTTCTGCGCCACGGCGAGCTGCCTCTCGAGCTGGACCTCCTTGGAGACGTCCCGAGAGACTCCGACGAAGTGGGTGATCTTCCGCGACGAGTCGCGCACGGGAGAGATCGTGACGTCTTCGTCGTAGGCAGTGCCGTTCTTGCGCCGGCTGGCGAGTCTGCCGGTCCAGGTCTCCCCTGCCTCCAGGGTGCTCAGGAGCTCCCCCGGGATCCCCACGGCGCCGGCCTTCCAGGCCCGGTGGGTCCGCCCGATCACCTCCGGCACGGCGTAGCCGGTCACCTCCTGGAAGACGGGGTTCGCGTACCGGATGCGGCCTTCGGCGTCGGAGACCACGATGACCTCGCCGGCCTGCTCCAACGCGGCCGCGAGCAGCGCCCGCTCCTCCTCTGCGCGCTGCCGGTCCGTCATGTCCTGGAGAGTCTCGATCGCACCGACGAGCTCGCCCTGCGAGTTTCGGATGGGCGCCGCATCGAAGACGACATAGCGGTCCTCGCCCGCGCGATTCTTGAACCAGCGCTGCGCGTGGAGCCCGTCGGGGAGGAGCTTTGAAGGGACGCACGCGTCGTAGTAGCCGTCGCTCGGGCCCGGGACCGAGCTCTCGAGCACGAAGTCGGCCAGGCAGGGCCGCTCGGTAGGATAGAACGCCTTCCACTGTAGGTCGGTCCCGATCACTTCCGACGCCGGCAGGAGCGTCAGCTCTTCGCACGCGCGGTTCCAGAAGAGGATCTTGTGGTCGGGACCCAGCACGAAAGCGGCCACCGCGCATCCGCGGAGCAGGTTGTCGGAGAACTCCTTCTGCTCGAAGAGGAGCGCCTGCTGGACCCGGAGCTCTTCCTCCGCCCGCTTCCGCTCGCTGACGTCGCGGACGAAGGCGACGACGCACCTTCGGCCCTGGAAGCGGAGGAAGGTGCCCGTATCCTCGACGTAGATGGAGGTGCCGTCCTTCCGGCGCAGCCGGCTGTCTCCGAGGAGGAAGCTCTCCCCGGGGCCGGAGCCGCTCGCGAGCTGCTCCTGTACCCGGCGCGCCGTCCGCCTCGTTACGAGTTTGCCCGGGAGCTCCTCCTGCTCGTACCCGAGCAGCCGGGCAAAGGCCGGGTTGCCGAGGAGGATCCTGCCCGTTTCGGCCTCGAAGACGACGATGCCGTCCGGCGCGCCCTCGAAGATCCGCTGCAACCGGTCCTCGGAGCCGGCGATCGCCTCCGAGGTCTCCCTCTTCGTCTCCGCGGCTCCGATCCGGGCGGAGAAGCGGCGCCCGAGGAGGGCGTCGTGCTGGGCCGAGGCGCCGGCCTTCCGGGCGAGCCTCGCGTGTCGCCAGATCGCCCACGCGAGCCAGGTCGAGCCGCAGGCTCTGAGCACGCGGGCGAGGAGAACCGAATCGCTCGTCGAAAGGTTGAAGAGGACCCGGGAGCCCCACCCTTCGAAACCCAGGGCTCCGACGAGGACCACCGTGTACGCCGCGAGCGAGGCGGCTATCCTGCGAAAGCCCGGCCGGCCCTGCTTCGACCTCCAGACGGAGACCGCCCCCCCCGCTCCGCACAGGAACGCCGCCGCGGCCGCGGCCGCCTCAAGACTGGCGAGCCGCCGGAGGACCCCGAAGGCGAGAAGCGCCCCCAGGGTGCACCCGTCGATGGCGGTGAACTTCGCCGACCGGTCCCTCTCCAGGAGACGTCCGAATTGGAGCAGCGCGGCGAAGGACGCGATCAGGAGGAGTTCTCGGGCCACCTGAGTCGTTTCGAGCCACCCCGAGGCGAGGGGCATGAGCGGCAGCCAGTGTCCCACGCCCTGGGAGAGGGCGAAGACGACGAACCACCCCCACGGCGGAGCTCCCTCTTCGCGTCGCAGGACCTCCGCCATCACGGCCGAAGCCACGAGGAAGAGTCCCTCGATGAAGAGCAGGTACTCCAGCTGGTGGACGAGGAGTCGAGTCATCCCTCTGCCGAAGGGGAAGGGGCGCCGGCCGAGGTGCCGGCCTGCCTGCTGATCGGCCGGGGAGGAGGAGGGCATTAGCCGGCCCCCGATCCGGGGGGCGCCGAGCCGGCAGGCCCGGTCGGGTGAGCTTCCGGTCCGGTGCTACTTCGGGGAAGAGAGGGCGCGCCGCGCCCGCACCGTGCGACCGAGCGCCGTGGCGTTGGCTCCGATCGCGAGGACGACGAGGGCCGCCGCGAGGAAGCTCCCTTCGGGCAACCCCGCGGTCCCATCGAAGGGGCTGGCGAGGAGTCCCGCCGCCAAGACGAGCACCCGCTCGGCGCGCTCGAAGAAGCCGCCCCGCACCTGGACCCCGAGGCTCTCCGCCCTCGCCCTGGCGTAGCTGACCATGAGCGAGCCCTGCAGGGCGGCGAACGCGAGCAGGGCACTTCCCCCGGCGTGGCCGAGCCGGCTCAACCGGCCCCAGGCACCTGCCAGGGCCGCGAACTCGGCGTAGCGGTCGAGCGTGGAGTCGAGGAGCGCGCCGGCCGGGGAGGCCTGGCCGGTCGCCCGGGAGAGCTCCCCGTCGAGGGTATCGAGGAAGCCCGCGACGAGCAGCAGGAGGCCGGCTACGGCGGGAGACCAGGGTGCCAGCGCACCCGCGACGCCGCAAACGGCGAGGCCCGCGCCGGTGATCCAGTCCGGCCGGATCGGGTAGGCTGCGAGGCAGTTCACCACGAAGCGGTGCAGGGCCTTGCGGTAGCTCCTTTCGAGAAAGGAGCCGGCGAGCATCAGAGCGGGCCGGCGAGGTACGCTTCGATCGCGGACCTCGCCTCCGGCTCGTCCATCTGGACGGGCGGGTGCTTCATGGCGTAGGCCGAGATGGGCAGGAGGGGACCGGCGTCCCCGCGGTCGCGAGCCACCTTGCAGACCCGGATGGCGTCGACCGCCACGCCGCCCGAGTTGGGGGAGTCCTGCACCGAGAGCCGCGCCTCGAGCTCGATGGGAGAACCTCCGAACCCTCTGCCCTCCATCCGGAGGAAGCAGATCTTGTTGTCGTCCTGCCAGGGGATGTAGTCGGAAGGGCCGATGTGGATCTGATCCGGTGGGAGGGGCTCGGGGAGCACCGACTGGACGGCTTCGGTCTTGCTCACCTTCTTCGAGGCGAGGCGGCTCTTTTCGAGCATGTTTAGGAAGTCGGTGTTGCCGCCGGTGTTGAGCTGGTACGTCCGATCGAGCCGGCCGCCGCGTTCGGCGAAGAGGTGGGCCAGGACCCGGTGGATGATGGTCGCGCCTACCTGGCTCTTGATGTCGTCGCCGACGCAGGGGATGCCGGCCGCGCGGAACCGTTCCCCCCACCCGGGATCCGAGACGATGAAGGCGGGCATGCAGTTGACGAGCGATACGCGGGCCTCGATGCAAGCCTGCGCGTAGGAGCGGCTGGCCTGCTCGCTCCCCACCGGAAGGTAGCTTACCAGGATCTCGGCGCCGGACTCCCGCAGTACGGAGACCACGTCCACGGGGCGCTCCTCCCCGACCCGGAACGCGCGTTCGTCGGGGTAGTGGGCCATGTGCGCGGCGACGCCGTCGAGGACCGGCCCCATCTGCACCGTGACGCCCGTGGGCGCCAGGTCCGGGCAGATCGGACGAATGCAGTTGGGGCGGGCGAGGATCGCCTCTTCGAGCGGACGGCCGACCTTCCGGGCATCCACGTCGAAGGCGGCCACCGGCTGGATGTCCCAGGTGCGGTAGCCGCCCAGCTCGGCGTGCATGAGGCCCATGGCCGCGCTCGGGTTGCGACGGTAGAACTCGATTCCCTGGAGCAGGGCCGAGGCGCAGTTCCCCACCCCCACGATCGCCACCCGGATGCCCGCCATCGGAAACTCCTCGATCGAAGGCGGACCCGCGAAACTGGCGGGTCCCGCCGATTCGAGCGGAAATCTAACGGCCTCTGTCCCGGTGTCAATGCGAGCGGAAAAGCTTATCGGCGAGCCAGGCTTTGAGGTAGGTCCAGGGCCCGACGATCTTTCGCTCGGTCGCGCCGAGCGTCCCCGCCAGATAGTGCTGGCGCGCCTTGAACCGCTGGACCTTGCCGGAAGAGGTCTTCGGAAGGGTACGCGGCCCCACGAGAACGACGCGGTCGGGCCTGCACCCGGTGCGCTCTCCCACGGCCCGCCGGAGCTCCTCGGCAAGCGTTGCCTCGTCTCCGGCTTGCGCGACCTCGGCGACGAGGACCACCTCTTCCGTGCCCCTGGCGCTGTCCTCGGCGGCGAAGACGGCGATGCCGCCCGGGCGGACGCCCGGGACCGAAGCGGCCGCGGCTTCCAGGTCCTCGGCGAAGTAGTTGCGGCCGGCCTTGATGACCAGGTCCTTCTTCCGCCCCGCGATGAAGAGGCGGCCGTCCAGGAGGAATCCGAGGTCGCCGGTGTGGAGCCAGCCTCCCCGCAGCGTCTGGGCCGTCGCCTCGGCGTCCCCGAAGTACCCTGCCATTACCGAAGGGCCGCGGACCACCACCTCCCCGAGGAGCCCC
Source organism: Deltaproteobacteria bacterium (assembly GCA_016218905.1). The sequence goes on along the minus strand of JACRCS010000318.1, from coordinate 2,487 downwards.
TCCCCGAGCAGTCCCTCCCCGTTCTCGATCCCGACCTCCACGGTCGGCAGGGGTCTTCCGACGCTGACGAGGGCCCTGCCGCCCTGTTCGCCGGGCACCCGCACCGCTCGGCCGCGGGCCTCCAGCGTCTCGGCCTCGAGCCGCTCGACGTGGGGAAGGGCGTCGAGCTCCGAGAAGGAGACCGCGAGCGTCGCCTCGGCGAGGCCGTAGGCGGGGAAAAAGGCCTCGGGCCGAAAACCGAAGGGAGCGAACCGTCGCGTGAAGGCTTCGATGGTCGACGGGTAGATCGGTTCGGCTCCGCAGAGCGCTACGCGGCAGGACGACAGGTCGAGTCCCGTCAGGTCGGCGTCACGTGCCTTTCGCGCGAGAAGGCTGTAGGCGAAGTTCGGTCCGGCCGTCACCGTGCCCCGGTGATCGGACAGGAGGCGCAGCCACCGGGCAGGCTTGCGGAGGAAGTCGACGGGGGAGAGCGCGACGAGGGGCACGCCCCAGTAGACCGTCCCGAGCATGAGCCCGATCAGCCCCATGTCGTGGTAGAGCGGAAGCCACGAGACGGCCACGTCCTCCGGAGAGAGGCGCACGCCCGCGCCGATGGCGCGCAGGTTCGCGAGCAGGTTTGCGTGGGTGAGCGCCACCCCCTTCTGTCTTCCCGTGCTCCCCGAGGTGTACTGGAGGAGCGCCAGGTCGTCTCCCGAGAGAGCCGGCGAGGGGGGGCGTGCCGCGGGAGCTCCCCGGGGGACGAGTAGCGGAAGCCGCCCGCCCTGGACCTCCTCGAGGGGCCTCAGGAGCGGCCGGAGGAGCTCGTTCGTGGCGAGCGCCCGGGCCCCGCAGTTCCCGGCCAGGGCCCTCGCCGTCTCGAGGTACTCGTCGAGCCGCCCCAGGCGAACGGGAGGATAGGCGGGGACGGGCACGGCCCCCGAGAGGAGGATTCCCCAGAAGGCCTCGTAAAAGGCGCGCTCGGTGGGCAGCACCAGGAGGACGCGGTCCCCCGCTTCCACGCCCGCTTCCCGGAGGCGAGCGGCCCACGCCTGCGCACCCTCCGCCAACCCCCCGAACGTGAGCTCGGCCGAGGCGCTGTCCTTCTCGTACTGGGTGAGCCACGGGCGGTCGCCCATGAGCCGGGCGCGGCGGTCGAGCACATCGAGCAGGGTAGCTGCACCGGCCAGGGGGTCGTTCATGGGGCTCCCTCATGGCTGAGGAGTCGAAGGACCTCCCCCCGGGCGCGCTCCGCGAGCTCCTTGCGGCCCTCCCCGGGGAGCGGCGCCAGCGGTTCGCCGAACCGGAGCTCGACCCGGATCTCGCCCGCCGGGAAGACCCTCCGGCGCAGGTGCCGCAGTATTCTCGGTTCGTCGATCCAGCCCCACACCCTGGGGTCGGCCGGGAAGGTATAGCAGAGGGCGACCGGAACGCAGGGCGCGCCGCTTCGGAGCGAGGACTCGAAGAGCATCGCGCGGAACGCCAGGAGCCCCCGGCCTGCCGGGTTCACGCCGCCCTCCGGGAAGAGGAGGATGCGCTCGCCCCGGGCGAGCTTTCGGGCGAGCCGCTCGACGGTCTGCCGCACGGCGCGCGGGCGTTCCCGTTCGATGAAGATGGTGCCGAGGAAGCGCGCCAGAGGGCCGAGCGCCGGCCAGCCGGCGACTTCGCTCTTTGCCACGAAGCGGCCCGTGACGGTGGCGCCGAGGACCAGGATGTCGAGATAGCCCACGTGGTTGGCGACGAGGAGCGAGCCGCGCGGCGGAACGGGCCCGGTCCGCACGACCTTCAGGCCCAAAGCGGCCGCCCCGGCCGCGCAGAGGAGGCGCAGGGCCGCCGGGCGCGCTCCGACGAGCGCCAGGACCGCCGCGGGGACTCCCGCCGCGGGCACGAGGAGCAGGGCCGCCCCTCGGCACAAGAGGCGCAGGAGGGGCACCATCGAGCGGTCTAGCGGGTCAGGATGTTCAGGATCTCGCGGTAGCGCCGGGAGGTCTCGGCGACGACCTCCGGCGGGAGCTCGGGCCCCGGGGCCTTCTTGTCCCACCGGAGGGTCTCCAGGTAATCGCGCCCGTACTGCTTGTCGCGGCTCTCCTGGGCCGCGCCGACGGTGTACGTGCTCGCGCGCCAGAACCGCGAGGAGTCGGGGGTGAGGAGCTCGTCAATGAGCAGCAGCTCGCCGTCGAACAGTCCGAACTCCATCTTCGTGTCGGCGATGAGGATGCCCTTCGCCGCAGCCTCCTCGGAGCCGCGCACGTACACGGCCAGGGCGAGGTCCCGCACCCGTCGCGCGAGCTCGACCCCGACGAGCCGCTCCGCTTCGGAGAAGGGGATGTTCTCGTCATGCCGGCCCGCCTCGGCCTTGGTGGACGGCGTGAAGATCGGCTGGGGGAGCTTCTCGGATTCCCTGAGGCCCTCGGGAAGCCGGATCCCACAGACCGCGCCCGTCTCCTGGTACTCCTTCCAACCGGAGCCCGAGAGGTACCCTCGCACGATGCACTCGATGGGAAGGGGCCT